>CAYXPO010000933.1:0-1933 GCA_964466925.1 uncultured Nitrospirales bacterium | reverse complement strand
TCGGGAAGATTATCTTCTCGCAGTTGTAGCGGCTATTGCCATGCCCGCCCTCCCCGCTACTACAACTTTTTGATCCCGCAATTATCCGTAGTGGATAACTAACAAGTGCGCCTTTTGGGCGCGTTTGTCAGTTTAACCACCCCCAGTTCGGCTGAAATCAAGCCCGAGAGTCAGGCTGGAGGGCTACGATTCGTTTGATTGCCCCCTTTATACCATCTCAATCACGGCAATGGATAGCTAATTACCTCCCTTACCGTCCATCTTCGACCCGTCAACCCGGCCGCCATCGCCGGAGTCCGCTTCCGGTACTTTCGGGGTAGCTGTTTTCCTTTTCTTTGGGCCGGTTTGGACAGCTCCACGACCAGACTCTCGTGCGGACGGACGAAGTGATAGCAGCTTCTCCACCATTCGAGGTGTTCGATCAGTTCCGGTGTGTACCGCGCTGGTCCCCACGTACGGCGTGTCAATTGGCTCACAGACTGCCGGATGGTCAGATTCAACCGCTCCACGAACGATGTGTTGATCTGCCCTCTCAATCTCGCATGGCAGAGTCGCTCCCGATACTGGCTGGCTGCTCCCACCAGCACCCGCCGCTCCACTTCCACCGTTTTCCGCCGTCTTTGGTGTTTGATCACCTGGCTGTAGACAAAATCCCCCAGCAAGACCCACACCGTTTTTTTCCACCGGCCCATTCCCACTTGCCAAAGTGGGCTGTCAGGGCATAGTAATAGTGCTTCAATCCATCCGTGCTGAATACCTGTACACGGCCCGCTGCTAATCTTCCTTTCAGTTCATGAACCACTGCGTATGCCGTCTCCTGGCTTCTGCCCCCACCCGCAGCACCGGAATGAGTTTGATGATTGCATCCGTGCGCCACCCACAGCCACATGTCCTCACCGCCGTTTTTGACATTCGCCCACAATTCATCCAGCTGAACATGGATTAATGTCAGTTCGGCCACAACACGCTCGTGCAGCTTCTTGCTCTGCATCCCGCTCCGGCACAACCAGGTGCGGATGGTCACGTCGCGCACCCCAAATACTTCTTCCAACGCAGAGGCATCCACCCCCAACGCCAGCAACCTCAGAATCTTTTCCACAAGTCCGGAATCGCTTTTCAAACGGTGCAGCACCGTGTTCCGCCGCGCCGTGAACTTCTTCCCACACGCCTGGCATTTGAAGTCTCGGATCTCTTCGTGTATCCCATGCTTGCCATAACCCACCAACGCATGAATCATCTCATCGCTGATCCCATAATGTTCACAGCTTTGGTTTGTGCAGAAGTAACCTTCGGCGGCCACTTTCTTCTTTGGGCCACCCTTTCCTTTCCGCAGCTACCAGGAAATCGGCGCTTCCCGCTCCGGCAGCTTCCTTTTCCAATTGTCTTCTTGACAGAAACGGCAGTCGCGTTCGCTCTTTGGGTGAAGCACAGGCGGCTTTCGCGGCTGTTTGGCGTTCTTCGTTCGCAAAAGTATATGCCGCAGCCAGATCTGACGCAGTTTTCGGTAGATTTCAACCAGGATAATGAGTATAGCAATGAGAATTAGCAGGTCATTGAACAAGGGCGAGGGGTGGCTCCGGGCTGAGAAGGTGATAAACGCCCGATTTTACCATCTTCGTGTATGATTGAGTTACACACTACGGACTGTGGACACGCTAAAACTTACGACTTACGTCAACGAAATTACACCGGCATAGATTTCGGGTATAATTCCACTTAATCGAATAGATTCATGGCGATGAGGCTCGCCAAAACTGTCATCCGACTGATAGCCTCTACTGAGCGCGCGCTCCAGTAGAGGCTTTTTTGTTTTTGAGAGAGGTCCAATGGGCTTTCAGGAAATCACGAGCAAGGTTAGAGATGATATGCGCTTCCGAAGCATCCTTTTTGAGCGCATTCCAAATTATAATGAAATTCAAGTGGCAGAAATGCC
>CAYXPO010000932.1:0-1936 GCA_964466925.1 uncultured Nitrospirales bacterium | reverse complement strand
GAAAACAGGGCGGCACAGGTGGCCGAACCGCTCGCGCTACTCGATGACGAAGGCGACCGGCTCGAATTGCAGTTCCAGTGCGGGCAATGCCAGATGGAGATCGTCTTAATGTGATTGCAGACCCGGCTCCGCAAAAGGTATCAAGTCTGATTTGCTATGCGAGCAGGTTCCGGATGGCTTCGCGAATGACGGATTCGGATTGCGGGACCACCGCCGAGGCGGTGGGCTCGTAGCCGCCTTCCTGAAAGAATTTTTCCAGGCAAAGATAGCCGGGCGCGCCGTCGCCGTAGCCCGCCACGCACACAAACGCACCGGGACAGGTTTCCTGCGCGTACAGTTGGTATTCGATGGCGGGCTCGCCCGGAAGATGAATCACCTTTACATTGCCCATCCGCCATGACGTCAAATCGAGTGGCGTTTGGGCACGCGCGTGAAAAGCGAGCGCCATGGCACCGTTCAGCCGCATATGCGGGGCCTTTTGGGCATCCTTCATCGTGGCGCGGGCCGCATCTTCCGCATATTCCCCGTCTTCGCGGGGGGTAAGCGCCAAGGGCACATTGCGCCAGGTAATTTCCGAGGCCGGCACATAATTCACGGCGGCCACGGACGCCTGCATGGCGGCATACAGCCGTTCAAACAAGCCTTCCCGCGCCTTCACGGAGGCATCGTTGTACTTCCCGCAGGCGATATTGCCGCCGCATCCGGTGAAATAAATCTGCGGGATGTTTTCCGCGAATTGCAGCTTCTCGCGGGCCATGCCCACAAAGTCGTAGGAAACGCGCGGATCGCCATAAAAGCTTTGCGGGTGGGTGGCGTAATAGTGCAAGCGCGCCAGCGGCTTGCCGCCTTGGGCAAAGGTGATGGTTTTCAGGAAAGGATCAATCAAGCCTTCCGGCAGTTCGATGGTTTTGGGGTCCTTGCAAGAACTCGCCCGAAACCCCACTTTACCGTCCCCCACCGGCACGCGCCGGTTTGACGCCACCCGCTCCACCTTGGCTTGGCTCGTGCCTATCTGGTCGAAGGGGACCAAACACCCCAAGGCAAATTTCACGGATTCCGCCACCCGCTGCGCGGGCTCTTCAAACGACTCCGCGGACGCCAGAGAAGAAGCATCCCCTTCTTTCACCAAAATCCGCATCGCGTCCGCATCGGCCATGGGGGCGGTATGCTGATGGACACACTGCACCGCGACCCGCGCGGCGTCCGTGCCCGCGGCCTCGGCGATTTTCGTCCGCCAGAGAAGGTGCGTGGAGTTGCGCAGTTCGCAATAATCCACCGCGCATAACACATACCGCTGGCCGTTGTCTTCCAAGATGATCCCCTTGGCCATGAGCGGCGTTTCCCGGAACGACATGGGCTTGTATCCCGAATACACCGGTGTGCCCATGGGCGGGGTGACATCACAGGCAAACGGCGCAATCCGCCGTCCCCCACCCGCCTTGGTTTCCGCATGGACCATGCGCTGGCACGCGCTCAACGCCCCCGCACCCATCAACATGGAGGTCATTCCCAAGAACTGCCGCCTTCCCATACCTTTTTGCGTCATGCAAAACCTCTCTTCCTGTTCATGCCTGTCATGGAACCGCCTGCCCGTCAAAACAGACTATGGCGGTATAATTTCAAGAATGCATGGGAACTTGCAAGTCCGTACCGGGGACAACAGGACTTTTAAGGCCTTTTCGTGTATAATGGTAATGATAACAATCACGTATTGGAGGCTTTCGTTGACTCATGGGACAGGCTAAAACTTTTTTCAGTATCCTTGGGGTGGTTTTCTTCCTTGGAATACTGACCGCAACCATGGCATGGGGACAATTGACTTCAGAAGATATTGCCGCGTTGCGCGCGGAAGGCCAAGCCATAGGCTGGACCTTCACCATGGGGGAAACCAGCGCCACCAAGCGCCCCGTGAGCCAGTTGGCGGGCTATATCCCCC
>CAYXPO010000931.1:0-1941 GCA_964466925.1 uncultured Nitrospirales bacterium | reverse complement strand
CACCGCCGCAAATGGTGCATTGCCCCGACAGGATAATTTGGCGGGCGGGCACCCCGGCGGATACCAATTGTTGACGGTTGGCACCCCAAAGATCCAAATAACGCCCTTTGGCAGGGAGCCCCGCCTGAAGGAATTGTTGGGCCAGTTGGAGGGAAACTTCATAGCAGCAGGGGCCTGCGGAAGGGCCTATCACGGCGTGAATTTCTTCCGGAGCGACTTCATAGGCTTGACTTAACGTGCTGACGGCGGTGGAAGAAATGCCCCGATACGTGCCTTCGCGGCCGGCATGCACCAACGCGCCCGCCCTTCCGCCGCGGGCCACAAGGAACACCGGCACGCAATCCGCCACGGCAACCCCCAGTGGGACACCGCGAAGGTTGGTGCACAGCCCGTCTGCTTCCGTGTTCGCCTCGGCGTGTCCCACGGCGATTTTTCCCTGGCCGTCCTTGAAAACCGGCAACACTGTTGTCCCATGGACCTGTCTGGGGCATAGGAGATCGTGCGGCGGGACGCCGCAGCGTTCGAGAAAACACCGCCGGTTTTCCCTTGCGGAGGCCTGCCCGGAGCAGTCTCCGTCGGAACAATCCGACATGGCGGCCACGGCAATTCCCAGGGATTCGAGTTCGGAAAAGCGCATCATACAAGGATGAGACACCTCTGGTGATTCATGAACAGCCCAAAAGCACTTGTCATAAAATGTAGCGGGTTAAATCCTGATCCTCGACGATATCCGACAGGCGGTTCTTGACTTCCTCCTCGGTAATGACGAAGCGTTCACCCCGTTTGGCGGGGGCGTCGTAGGAAAGGTCTTCCAGCAGGTATTCCATGATGGTGTGGAGGCGGCGCGCCCCGATGTTTTCCGTTTCGTCGTTCACCCGCTGGCAGATGCGAGCAATGGCCTCGATGGCGCCTGGAGTGAATTCCAGGGCAATGCCTTCGGTCTCCAGCATGGCGCAATATTGCTTGATCAGGGAATTTTGGGGTTCGAGCAAAATGCGCTCGAAATCTTTGGCGGAGAGGCTGCCGAGTTCCACCCGGATGGGAAAACGCCCCTGCAACTCGGGGATTAAATCGGAAACTTTGGCGATATGGAATGCGCCCGCGGCGATAAACAGGATGTGGTCCGTCCGGACGGGGCCGTATTTCGTAATGACTGTACTGCCTTCCACAATGGGCAGGATGTCGCGTTGCACCCCCTCGCGGGAGACATCCGGTCCGTGGCCGGGTGCGCCCCGGCCGGCGATTTTGTCAATCTCGTCGAGAAAGACAATGCCGTCGTTTTCGACCCGCTCGATGGCGCGTGCGGTCACGGCCTCCATATCAATCAGATTTTGCATTTCTTCCTGTTCGAGGAGTTGCCGGGCTTCGGCCACGGAAACCTTGCGCTGGCGGCTCTTCTGCGGCATGATGCGTCCGAACATTTCCTGAAGGTTGACGCCCATTTCCTCGATGCCCGCATTGGAAAACACCTGCATCATGGGGGTCATGGACGTGTCGCGGACGGAAACCTCCACCTCGCGATCATCCAGATCGCCCGCGCGCAACTTGCGCAGGATCACTTCGCGGGTATGCGCTTCCGCCGCTTCGGCTTGCGGGGCGGGGGCTTCATCGCCCGCATCGGGGTCGCCCGGACGATAGACCCGTTGGGGCCGGGAGGGCTGCGGGGGCAGGAGCAGATCCAGCAGGCGGTGTTCGGCGTTTTCGCGCGCCCTGCCTTCCACGTCTTTTTTCATTTCCTCGCGGACCAGGTTGACGCCCACGTCGGCAAGTTCGCGGATCATGGATTCACAATCGCGTCCGACATAGCCGACTTCCGTGAACTTGGAGGCTTCGACTTTCACGAAGGGGGCGTCGGCGAGTCTGGAGAGGCGGCGCGCAATCTCGGTTTTTCCGACGCCGGTGGGGCCGATCATGATGATGTTCTTGGGCATCACTTCGTCG
>CAYXPO010000930.1:0-1957 GCA_964466925.1 uncultured Nitrospirales bacterium | reverse complement strand
CAGACGGGTATTGTCAACGGTGAGTGCGGCGGCATCATGGCGCTGGCCCAGCAGGGGATTGTCAAAGGTCTTCATAAAGACCTCTTCAATGAGGCGGTGCATCACCAAGCCGCCGCCGCCATGGGCCATGGTAATGTGCTCGGAGGGATCAAAGGGCCTTGGACAAGCCAGCATTGCGTTTATGTCCACTTGGTGTTTGTCCATGATGCGTATCCTCTCTGCAATAATCTCCGTCCGTGAACACTGCCATGCGCGGATGATTCAGTTCTTTGCGCGCATCGTGGTTCAGATTTTAACATACATCTTGTTTTTATGAAGATAGCGCGCGATGATGTAACATCCCCCATATAATCCGGCAAATCCCAACAGAGCCACCCCGATTCCACTTTCCTCGGCGACAATCGTTTTGTGAATGTCCAGATAGGCGCCATGCAGGAGGTAGATCACGAGGGGGTTCATTCCGATGGCGGTAAAGGTGGGTATTGAGAAGCGTCCGAAATTCGAGAGACAGTGAAAGGGGAGATAACAAAGAAATGCGAGGCCGGTGGCAAAGACCGGGTAGGGGGCCGCCATCGTGGTTTGCGAGAATGCCCAGCCTTGCTTCACGCCGGGCCATTCCACATGGAGTCCCCAGCCCAAGAGGCAAAGCGCCATTCCCCAAGTCAGGCATCCCAGCAGAATGTTCCGGCGGTTGTTCGCTTCAATCAGGTCGTTCAGCACGGTGCCCAAGAGAAAACAGAACACCCAGCTCAGCGGGCCGAGGGGGCCGCCGTCCAGGCTGCCCATGACCCATGCGCCGTAGCCGGTGCGGGACAGGACTAGCTGATAGACGGCCAGATAGCCGGCGGCCGCGCCCACGCGCATCCGGGTGCTGGCGCCAATGAAGGGCAGGGAGAGCATTCCGGCGAAACCAATGTCCACGAGTGCGTCCCACCACCCGCGCCAATCCAAGGGGGCATAGTAGAGGATTCCGATGAGTGTCAGGACAAGGTAACGGCGCAATCCCGCCCCCGTGGCCTTCCAGAGGCCGTCTTTTGCCTTATGATGCAGAAAAGACCGCCGGAAGCCCATTCCCGCCACAAACAGGAAGATGGGGGCGATGGTGTCGGCATAAGTCATATAATCGTCGTGATGGCGGGTCCATTCAGGCATGCAGGGGAACTGGCCGCAATAATTGACCAGGATCATCCCAAAAATGGTGTACCCGCGAAACTGGTCTATGGACTCAATGCGCCTGGGCTTCACCGGCGCTGTTTCGGCGTTCATGTATTGACTTCCAGGTTCTTTTCCGTCCGGGTTTACGGCATCCGCTCAATGATGCGAAAAGCACCGTTCCATGGTAAAGACCATCGTGGCGTCCACTTCGTTACAGGCCACAATCGCGTCATAGTCGTTCACGCTGCCGCCGGGTTGGGCAATGGCGCGGACTCCTTGTGACGTGGCCGCATCCACGGCGTCCCGGAAGGGGAAGAACCCATCGGAGGCCATGACCGCTCCGTCCATGGTTTCGTTGCCCTTATACTTGGATTTGGCCTTTTCGATGGCCTGGAGCACGGCTCCGACGCGATCCTGCTGGCCGGTGCCGACGGCGAGGGTCTGTCCATTTTTGGCGATGACGACGCCATTCGAGCGGACGTGGATGTTGATATACCAGGCAAAGAGCAGGTCGTCCAGTTCCCGGTCCGTGGCCTTCCGCGCAATGTCAATCCGGCCCTTCTTGGGGTGGTCGTTGTAGGCCGGGAGCAGGTCCGCGGTGCTTTTCACGCAGGAAAGATAGGGCTGCGCCAACACAAGACTGCCATCGTCAAAAATCTTCATTTCCCAGGCGTTGGCGTGTTCGTCAATGTATTTGGGAAGCACGGACAGGTCCGGAAACTCGATGATGCGCAGTTCCTTGTTGCGCTTGAACTTTTCCGAATTATGCAAGGCGTCAAGGGCTTCCGCGGTATAGGCCGGG
>CAYXPO010000929.1:0-1976 GCA_964466925.1 uncultured Nitrospirales bacterium | reverse complement strand
CCGGTGGCCGGGTTGCGGGTGAACGCCACGCCGGTGCCGGAGGTGTCGCCCATATTGCCGAAGACCATGGACTGCACATTGACGGCCGTGCCCCATTCATCGGGGATGCCTTCGATGCGCCGGTAGGCGATGGCGCGCTTGCCGTTCCAGGATTGGAACACGGCCTTGATGCCGCCCCAGAGCTGCTCCATCGGATCGTCCGGGAAGTTTTTGCCCAAGGCCTGCTTGACGATTTGCTTGAACACGTCGCAGAGGATTTTCAGATCATGGGCGTCGAGTTCGGTGTCTTGCGTCACGCCCTTTTCATGCTTCATCGCTTCCATGGCGTGTTCCATCTTCAGGCGCACGCCCTGGCCTTCGGCCACTTCAATGCCGGCGGCCTTTTCCATCACCACGTCGGCGTACATCATGATCAACCGGCGGTAGGAGTCGAAAACGAACCGAGGATTTTGGGTCTTCTCGATGAGGCCGGGGATGGTCTTGCTGCACAGGCCCACATTCAACACGGTTTCCATCATGCCGGGCATGGATTTGCGCGCGCCCGAACGCACCGACACCAGCAAGGGGTTTTTCAGATCGCCGAACTTTTTCCCCATCGTCTTCTCCACCCGCGCCAGCGCCTGCTTCACTTCCGTTTCCAGCGCCTTCGGCAGCTTGCCCTTGTTCGCGTAATATTCCGTGCACACTTCCGTCGTTATGGTGAATCCGGCGGGCACGGGAATTCCCAAGCTCGCCATTTCCGCCAAGTTCGCCCCTTTTCCGCCGAGTAGATTCGGCATGGACGCTTTACCCTCGGCTTTGCCGCCGCCAAAAAAATAGACATTTTTCTTCGCCATGGTGATAATCGCTCCTTAGTGTCTTCCGTGATGTGATGGGGTCCTCGTGCCGGGCTTCCGTAACGCCACATCCCTCGGGCGTTTGAACTACGCCGCCAGCCGAGGGGACTGTCTGAACACGCTCTGCCAGCTTGGCAAAACTGCCATTAGTATACACCTTATTCGGAAAAGGTGCAAACCTGAACACGATGGAACCAGCACGGTTTGACGTCTTTTATTGAATTCATCGGCGTTTCCCGGTGCAACCCGCGCAGGCGGGCATCCCGTCCTTTCAACAGTCACAAGGTTGCAGCACGGGGCCGTCATTTGCTATAGTTCCCTTCCGCTTCAATGGTTTTACGCGCGTGAACTATCCCAGAAAGGAACACGGTGAGCGAACGCACGTTCGTTATGATTAAGCCGGACGGTGTTGGACGGCGCCTTATCGGCGCGTGCATCCAACGGCTGGAAGCGCGCGGATTGAAGCTGGTGGCGGCGAAGATGCGGGTCCTGACGCGGGAACAGGCGGAGCGGCATTATGGCGAGCATGAAGGCAAGCCGTACTATGCGCCGCTTTTGGCCTTTATTACGTCCGGGCCGGTGATGTTGATGGTGTGGGAGGGTGCTGAGGCCATTGCGCAGGTCCGCAAAATGATTGGCGCCACGAACGCCTTTGAAGCGGCGCCCGGAACGATCCGGGGCGATTGGGCGATGAGCAACCGGTATAATTTGATACATGCCTCCGACGCGCCGGAAACGGCACGCCGCGAGATGGCGATCTACTTTGACGAGCATGAGTTGGTAACGTACACCCAGCCGGACGAACACTGGCTTCATTGAAGCGGGTTTCATCCGGACGACTAAAAGATACAACCAGGAGGAATCAGGCGTGGCTGGAGGTAGAAAAGTCCGTAAAGCCAAGATCAACAAGCACAAGCGCAAGAAAAAGAGACGGTTGAACCGCCACAAAAACAAGAAATAACAGCGCTTGTTTGCCCGTATGATTTTTTGAGGTTTCCCGGCCTCGACGCGTCGAGGCCGGGATCGGCGCTTTTTCCATTAACCCCGTGAAGGCACCTTTTGGAGCATCCCATGGCGGACGATCAGGCGAAGATTATCATTGATGAGGACTGGAAAGAAAAGGTCCGGAGAGAAAAAGAA
>CAYXPO010000928.1:0-1976 GCA_964466925.1 uncultured Nitrospirales bacterium | reverse complement strand
TCACCAGCACCGCCTTGACAGCTTTTTCAACGGTCTGTTGTGCATGAAACCCGATTATCGCTTGGGATGCGGCGGGCGGCTGGGCAAGACGCATGGCGGCATGGAGGTCATCCTTTGCCTTCCGGAGCAATCCCAGGGCGGTATCCCGATTTTCATTCATATACTACCCCGTGCGTCGCGGCTTCATAGGCTACTGTATTCGGCACCGTAGATTTCCGCCTGAAACGCGCTTCATCCGTTACAATGAGATCTATCGGCTGAACAATATCCCCCAAGGCGTTTCCGACTGCCCTTCGTAGCCGAAGGATCTCATCAAACCGGTTGTCCACCGAGGGTTCGACTACCAGAAAATCTAGGTCGCTCTCGGGACGGGCAAGACCACGCGCATGGGAGCCAAATAGAATGACACAAGATCCCTTCGGGGCGGCCGCCAGCAATGCCTTCACCGACTTTTCTATGATCTCCTCTTTCACCTACAACTTGCTCCTGAATCATAAAACGCCAATCAATCAGATATTCACGCGCAAGTCCACAATATTGCACATCAACAGTATTCACAAATCCGCGACACGGATCAACATACCGTACCGGCCTGCCGGGTCATGTTGGGTACTATTGCTTCGTCGCAGGCGCCGACGCCCTGCGCCTCAAGCGCGCTCCCGTGGGCCATGGACGACGTTCATCGCGGCAAGAGGCGCGGAGACCTTCGGCGATGAGCGCTTCGGCTTGCGGGTAATGGACCGGCCTTACCGATGCGTACACCTGCTCCAACTGGGCCTTACACGGTTGCAGGGGGATGTCACTTCTTTTCCCGGCTGTCTTCCGGGACAAGGTGCAGCACTGGATAGGTGATTATGGCGAGCATGCCCAGGAGTCCGAAGAGGCCGGCGATGGGTCCAATAATCAGCACGCCCAGGGCGTTCCCCGGAGAATTGCCGAAGTAGTTCATGGATTGGGTTGCCAGGAGAATGGAGCCGCCCATGGCGGCTTTCCACACAAAACTGCTCAGGCCGTTGTACAGCGCCTCGCGGCGTTGCCCGGAAAGGGTCTCGTCGTAATCAATAATTTCTCCGATCATGGGTGTCATCATCGCATACATAAAGCCCTGGCCGATGCCGCAATAGCCGAAGATGATCTTGGCCAAGAGCTGTTTCATTTCGACGGAGATTTCACTGACGCCGATGAAATAGATGCTCGGCAATCCCGTGGTGATAATTAGCAGCGCAATGGCCATGACCCATTTCTTATGCAAGACCCGGGCCAGAAAGGAGACGCTTCCGATGGATAGAATGGCCATGAAAATAAAGGGCAAGAGCAGTTCCGTCACCATGCCTTCATCGCCTTCAAGGCTCAGTTCGACCCAGTAGGGCAGCACGCGCTGGACCGCGAGGAAGCCCACGTTGAACAGGACAAAGGCGAAGGTGTAGACGAGGAAGAGGCGATTGCGAAAGGCGTCAATGAATCCGGAGAAACTCGGCAGCTGTTCGGACGGCACCGCTTCGGAATCATAGCGCTCTTTGATGAGCCATACGGGAAACTGGAAGAGGATAAAGGAAACAAAGGCCAGGATGGCGGCGAGACGGCGATAGCCGATGGCGGAGTAGGTGTCCTCGACACGGGCGGGATCCAGTAGGACAATGAGTTTGCCGGGCAGGGCGGCGGCCAGCGCAAGACCCACGATAAGGCCGATGGCGGTCCAGATGCCAATGTTGACCCGGGCCCGCTCTGACCGGGCAATCTCCGGTCCCAGGGCGTTCAGCGGCGTCATGGCGAGACCGAACATGGTCCAATGCAGGCAAAGCAGCAGCGTGCCGTACAAAAAATTCATGAAAGAGGTTTCGGCCACCGGCGGATACCAGAAGGCGATGGATGTGGTTATCATGAGGAGGGACCCCCAGAAAATGAAGGGGCGACGGCGGCCGGAGGGGGCTAGAAAGGCGAAACGGCCTCGGCGGGTCTTGGTCCGGTCTGACCAC
>CAYXPO010000927.1:0-1977 GCA_964466925.1 uncultured Nitrospirales bacterium | reverse complement strand
AACATTTCGCGAGCCGCCGCGCGATGGATATCGAGGGCTTGGGCCCGGCCATCATCACCCAGTTGGTGGACCGGGGGCTGGTGGCGAGTCCGGCGGATTTATACCGCCTGGACAGCGGCACGGTGGCGATGCTGGACCGGATGGCGGAGAAATCCGCGTCGAACCTGGTGGCGGGGATTGAGACGAGTAAACAACGGCCGCTGAGCCGGGTATTGTTTGGCTTGGGCATACGCCATGTAGGCAGCCACACCGCGGAAGTGATCGCCGGCCATTACGGCAGCCTGGAGGCTTTGATGCGGGCGCCGGTGGAGGAACTGCAGAATATTCATGAGATAGGCCCGGTGGTGGCCGCCAGTATTCGGGATTTTTTAGACACGCCGCAAAACATGGAATTATTGGAAAGGCTTCGCGCGGCCGGGTTCAGCATGAGGGAAGACGGCGCGGGGGGGGATCGCGGAACAGGCCCGTTGCAGGGGAAGACCTTTGTGGTGACGGGAACCTTGGTCAAGTACAGCCGGGACGAGATTCATGACCTGATCAAACGGTTGGGCGGCAAAGCGGCGTCGAGCGTGAGCAAGAAGACCGATTATGTGGTGGCGGGGGAAAGTGCGGGGTCAAAACTGGAGAAAGCCCGGCAACTGGGGGTTCCGGTGCTTACAGAGGAAGAATTTGAGCAACTTGCGGGAGGCGGCGCATGAATGAACGGCGGATGACCTGTCCCCCGCGCCTGGATAAAGACAGCGGAGGCGAATTATTCAAGCGCATCCGGCATGAAAAAATGCCCGCGGATCAGACGCTGGTGCTGGATTTTTCCGGGACGGAATTCATGGACTCACTGGGGGGGGCGCGCCTGATAGAGATTTCGGACCATCTGCGGCGGCGCAACGGGCGGCTGCGGCTGGAAAACGAGCATGGCGATGTCGCGGAGTTTTTGAAGGTGATTACCCCGGCCTTATCGGCCTCCGGAAACGAGCATCCGAAAGAACCGGAGGTGTTGGAGAAAATCGGCGGCACCGCCATCACGGTGGGACAGGAAATCTGGCAGTTTATCGATCTGTGCATTGATTCCATTTATTGGACGCTCCTGGGACCGCTCGAGGGCAAGGGGTTCCGCTGGGGGATGCTGCTGGACGAAATGTACGAGATGGGGGTCAGGGCCATTGGCATCGTATGCATGATGAACTTCCTGCTGGGGTTGATTATTGCGATGTTGTCGGCCAAGCAGGTGGAAAATTACGGGGTGCAGATTCTGGTGGCGGATGCGATGATGATAGGATTCGCGCGGGAACTGGCGGCGGTGATGACGGCGGTGGTAGTGTCGGCGCGGACGGGCGCGGCCATCGCCGCGGAACTGGCCACAATGAAAGTACAGGAGGAAATAGACGCCCTGCGGGGGATGGGGCTGAATGTAACGCAGTTTCTGGTGGCCCCAAAATTGTTGTCACTAACGGTTATGCTGCCGTGCCTGTGGGTCTTGGGTCTGATCTCCGGACTTGCCGGAGGCTTTGTATGGGGCGTGCTGGTGCTCAAGTTCAATTTTTCCGTGTGGTACACCGAAACGTTGAACGCCGCGCATCTTCAGGATTTGCTTCAGGGGTTTCTGAAAACCATCGCCTTCGCACTCGCGATAGCGTTGATCGGCTGTCATAATGGATTGCGGGTCACGGGCGGTTCGCGGGGCGTGGGCCTGATGACCACCCGCGCGGTGGTGATGGATATTTTTGTGATGATTTGCATTGATATTGTTTTTGCCGCAATTTTCTACTACATACTCGGATGAATACGGAAAACAACCATACGATTATCGAAGTGCGGGACTTGGTCACGCATTATGGCGAGACCAAGATTCTGGACCATGTTTCGCTGGCGGTGCCGCGGGGCGCGGTGTATGTGATCATCGGCGGCAGCGGTTGCGGGAAAACCACGCTGTTGAAACACATGTGCGGGCTGCTGAAACCCTCCTCCGGCCAAATCATC
>CAYXPO010000926.1:0-1977 GCA_964466925.1 uncultured Nitrospirales bacterium | reverse complement strand
GGAACATGCGGAATACATGGCCTTTCCGCGCGCCTGCGCCCTGGCCGAAGCGGCGTGGACCCCACAGGCCCAACGCGATTACGAGAACTTCTTCTGCCGTCTCAAGGCCCATGTGGCCCGGCTGGATCAACTGGGCGTCCATTACCGAAAGCTGGATAAATAGGCGGAACAGCCGCGGGACACGATGCGGGAGAAGTGGTTGTGATAGCGACGGTGGTGAATGCCCTGGCGATTATCGGGGGAAGCCTGGTGGGCCTGTTGGCGGGCGGGTTCCTCCCCGCCCGCATACACGATACCGTTCTGAAGGGCCTTTCCCTGTGCGTGATCCTGATCGGCCTGCTGGGAATCGTTCATGTGGGGCCCTCCCTGAGTTCCACTCATGTTCTCGTCGTCATTTTCTCCATTGCTTTGGGCGCGGTGATTGGCGAAGGGATGGATATTGATCGCGGGCTTCAAGGTCTGGGCAAAAGCATCGAAACAAAACTTAACGGCAGGGGCGGAAGATTTTCCGAAGGTTTTGTCACTGCCAGCATCGTGTACTGCGTGGGGGCCATGGCCATCGTGGGTTCCCTTCAAAGCGGCCTCTCCGGAAACCACGAAACACTTTTCGCCAAATCGGTGCTCGATGGAATATCGGCCATTGCATTTACGTCCACCTTCGGAATCGGCGTCCTGTTTTCCGCCGTGCCGGTGTTTTTATATCAAGGGGCCATCACGCTGGGTGCGGGGCTGCTCAAGGATGTATTGACCACCACCACGATCAACGACATGACCGCCGCGGGAAGTCTGCTCATTATGGCCATCGGCCTTAACCTGATTGGGGCCGCCAAGGTCAAAGTGGCCAATCTGCTCCCCGGGCTCTTTATCCCCATTCTCTACCAAGTCATTCTCAATAGGACAGGCTGGTAATGCAGATTAACGAAATAGGCCCATCCCTGCGGCGAACATGAATTTCACGCCGAAGACAAGTAAAACAACCGCAATGACAAGGAACACCATTTTCTGGCTGCGCTTCCCCAAGGCTTCCGAACCTTTGTGTCCGGCCAGTGATAACACCTCCAGCCATCCCAGATCACAGGACCAATGAAGTATGGCAAGCAACAGTACCGCCAGGAAACCGAGGTCCACGGCTTCTACTATCAGTTCAAGGCCAACGGTGGTGGACAAGATAAAGAAATAGGGATTGATGGCAGTAAGCAGGACCCCGATTAAGAAGGGGTGGCGTTGCACCGAAGTCTTGGAGGAGGTGTCCGGTGTATTCCGGTTGAACAGCAGTTGGATGCCCATCAGCAACAAAAACAGGCCGCCCGCCAGGTTAATGCCGGTTCGCACGCCTTGGAGGTTGAAAAAGGCCGAGGCGCCGCCCGCCAAAAGCAGCAACACGGGGAATTCGATGGCGATATGGCCGAGACCGACCATAAGCCCGGCGTGGCGATTTCGCGTTCCGGCGGCCAGGGTCGCCACCGTGATTGGGCCCGGGGACAGGGTACCCGACAGCGATACCATGATCACCGTCACTATAAAAGCCAGCATACTTCCCGTACTCCCGGATGCGTCATGAATGGCACTTCGTTAAGCGCGCGGCACTATACTACGCGAAAATTGGGGACCGACGCGAATGGTGCGTGGATAAGCGCGTGGCACTGAAGTACGCGAAAAAACAGGGACATGTCTCGCCCATAAGAAAAGCTAATTATGACGCACTACACTACGGATGGATGAGGAAAAGCAACCCGGTGCACCGGGCCGGCATATTTCACTTTTGTTCAACCCCTCCAGGGTTGGTGATCTATGGAAAGGGGTAACGCTTCCATGGGTCTCGGAGACTCGACCCGTGGCTAATCAAATTTCTCCCCTTCGGGGAGGTTTTGATGAAACGATACCGAAACACTGGTTTATTACACCGTTTTACAAATTCCTCCCCTTTAGACTCTTTGTTCTATAGTTCTTTGTGTTTTGCGTAGATGTTTGGTGAAG
>CAYXPO010000925.1:0-1978 GCA_964466925.1 uncultured Nitrospirales bacterium | reverse complement strand
TGCCGGTTATATACAACGCCAAGGCCACGCCGATGACGGCCAAGACAACGGATGTCATAATAATCAGGGGTTGCGTATAGGATTCAAAGAAAGCCGCCAAGACCATGTAGATCAAGATGACCGTCAAGATGACAGCCAAGGACAACTGCCTCGAACTCTCGACCATTTTTTCGTAATTGCCGCCAAAACGGTAATAGTATCCCTTGGGAAAATCAATGGCGGTCAGGGCATCGCGGACTTTGCCCACGGCCGTTCCCAGGTCCGTTGAAACCGTGGCTGAAGTTTGTATCATGCGGGACTTATTCTTCCTCCAAATTTCCGAAGGGCCTAATCCCGGGCTAAAAGTCCCGATTTGCGAAAGATAAATCTGATCCCCATTGGGCGTAGCCACGGTGAGCTTGTTGACGTCGTCCAGCGTCTTGCGAAACTGTTCCTGCAGCCGCACGATGGTTTCAATTTCCATACTTTCGGTGTGATAGTTGGTCGCAATCACGCCGCGCATCTGCGTGTTGATCTCCTCGGCCATGGTCTTGACGTTCAAATCGAAGCCCGCGGCTTTGGCCTTGTCTACGATGAACCGCATTTCCGGCCGGCCCTCTTTCATGCGGATGCGCACATCCGTCATGCCCGGAAGGGTTTCCATGCGGTTCGCGATGGAAATCGCCAATTGCTTGAGAATGACGTAGTCATAGCCAAAGAGGTCCAACACCAAGGTTTTGGTGCCAACCTCCTGTTTTTCCTCGAAATAAACGTAAGCCGGCCGGAACTGCGCCAACTGGGGCCGCAGATCGTCCAATATTTCCTTGGTGGAACGGCGGCGCTGCGCCCCTGGCTTGAATTCGACATGGATTTCCGAGCGGTTTTGTTCAACCAACGACGACAAGCTCTCGACTTCCGGAACCTTGGCCAGAAATCTTTCTACGCGCTTAACGATGTCATTGGAAATATCCAGCTTGGTGCCCGCGGGCAGGGTTAAATTGACCGTGACCTTGTTCTGCTCCACACTGCCCATGAATTCCGAACCTAATTTCGTACTGAGAAACGCCGACAACCCCAGCAACACCAACAAAATACCGGTAAAGGGGTAGCGGTAGCGTATGGCAAGCGTAAGGAAATGCCGATAGATGGTCATTGCGATTTGGGCCAGCGGGGGCCGGTTTCGATAAACCCATTGTCGCTCTTCAACCGTCTCGGCTTTTAGCCAGCGGGCCGCCAAAACCGGGATCAGGGTTTGGGCCACGAATAAGGAGGCCATGAGGGAAAAAATGACCGTCATGGCCAGGCCCTCATACAGCATCCGGACCTCTTTGTTAACAAAGATGATCGGAAGGAACACGACGACCGTGGTGATCGTGGAGGCGACGATAGCCAGCCCGACTTCCTCGGTGCCGACCACCACAGCCTCTTTCATCGGCACACCGTTGCGGTTTTTCTTGATGATATTATCCAGCACGACAATACTGGCGTCGATCAGACTGCCGCTGGCCAAAGCCAAACCAGAGAGGGTCATGGTATTGATGGTCAATTTCAAGAAAAACATCGGGATAAAGGTGGCAATCAGTGCCAGCGGCAGCGCGACTGCCATAATAGCCGGACCGCGGATGCTTCGAAACGTGACGAAAAGAATCGCGGCGGCGAGCACGGCTCCTTGCACCAGCGCGTCTTTCACCGTGGCGATGGCGCTGCGGATGCCCTCGGACTGGTCCAGCACGGTGACCAGGCGGATACCAGTCCGGAGTTTCTTTTCCAATTCTGTCACCGCCGCCTTGATTCCATCACAGACTTCAATCGTATTGGCCTGGCGCTCTTTATGAATATAAAGGGAAACCGTGTCCGCGGTGTCATAGCGGGCATACCCGGCTGCTTCCAGGAAAGAATCCGTTACGCGGGCGATATCCCCCAAGCGGATGATCATGCCTTCCTGCGTGGCGGCAATGCCGATTTGCTTGATCCCATTAATGGAATTAAACTGCCCAAT
>CAYXPO010000924.1:0-1983 GCA_964466925.1 uncultured Nitrospirales bacterium | reverse complement strand
GTAGGAAAGCCGTTGTGGATTCGTACCGTCCCGCTCCATGCGGTAGAGTACGTAGGCTTGGGGCCGCCAGCAAAGGAAACGAAGCGCGCACCGGGTGGTGATAAAGGCCAGTCCCCCGTCCGGCAAGACAACCGGGTCGAAGTCGTGAAACGGCCCGTCGGTAAGTTGCCGCGCTTCTCCACCGTTTGCCGGCAACGCATACAGGTGCCAGTACGAATCCCAGCCCGCGACCTGCGGAATTTCCGGACGATAGGCGAAAAATACCGTCTGTGCGTCGTAATCCGGCACCGGCTCGCGGACAATGCCTGCGCTGCCGTCAAACAATTGTTCGATCTCGGCCTGGTCCGGAAGCAGGCCACCCTGCGCGTCCCGCGGCACATGAAGCACAAAGACGCCGCCCCCAGGTTCCAAACAACCGTCCAAATGTTCGCTGTAGTTGTGCGATTCCAGGAAAGGATGCCGCTTGGCGAACAGCACTCGTTCCAGCGGCGCCAGCAATGGATCGCGGAAGAACAGCCGCCGCTTGGCCCATCGTGCCGCAAGGTAAAGATCATCCGTAGCGCCGCCCGAATCCGCCGCCGCTTGGAATTCAGCCAACTGCCGCCGTTCCGCGCCCACCTCCACACCCCGCGCCGCAAGCCGCTCGATCAAATCCGAATACAGCGTCAAAACGCGATCCAACGGCGCCAGCCGGGCCAGCGCCCCCCAGTACGGCGCGCCGCCCGGATAGGCGGGCCGTTCCGTCAACAGTGGCGACAGATAATCGTCGTCCGGAATCTTGGTCCACGTATCGCGCTCCCGCTGAAAAGCGTATTGCACCACCCCGTGCCAGTTTTTCCCGCCCAACCGGTCCACCCGCAAGTGGGGTATCAGATCGAATGCGCTCAACGGATTCTTCCGGTGCGGCACCAAAGAGCCTGCTTTGTCTCCCAGAGAAGCCACCGGTTGCCAGTCTGTTCCATTCAACGACACCAGCACTTCGGCTTCGGTGGGGATACGATCCAGAAACTTGCCTTCGCGATCCCGTGAAATCACCACTCGCGCCACCTCGGATGCCTCCGGCAATTCGATCTGCGCCCATCCTTCTCCGGGCGTGGCCGCAATCCAGCTATGCGAATTGCCATATTGGCCGTCGTTCAAATGCGCCACTTGGTGAATTGCATACCCGGCCAGCAGCGAAGATGCGCTGGCCACGGCCCCCCGGGACGCAAGGGCCAGATTCTCTGTTCCGTTGGGACCGTATATCTCCATTTCATCCAGGCACGGCTCCGCGTTCCCGCTGGTCTGCTGGATCATCAGCCGGACAAAGCGCGCCTTCTGAACCGAAAAGTCAATCGCCGCCGTACGCCGGGCGGCCTCGGAGCCGGATACGCACGCCACTTTTTCCGCGAACTCCTCCACCACAGAACGCCGCACCGTTTGCGCCGCACCCGCCGCCATGCCCTCGTGTCCCGGTGCCGCCCCGAGCACAGAACCAATCAACACTAGAATTATTGATCCAACCACCAATTTCCGGCCTCCTTCTTGATAATTACAGGGAATTATCCTTCTGTACCCCAAACAAGTCAAAAACTGCACAAACGTTATCCCCCTCAGCGCAGAGAATCGCATCATAACTGACGCAGACCACAGCCGCTGGTATTCGGATAAATTGCGTTGACATCTTCGGGGAATGGTTATAGAATAAACAGTCAAGTGGTACGTTAAAACAGTTTTTAGAGGGCGTGTGGGAACCATGGAGAACGGTGGCATGTGTGCGTATTCGAGCCGGGCGAGTTTCCCTGTGTTCGTGGTGATGTTTCTGATGGGAAGCTGGGCGGGGGCGGACCCCGGCCACCCAATTTATGTGAACTGCCACAATACTTCCGGGCAGGAAGACGGGCTGGGGTGGGGCACCGCTTTTACCACGCTCCAGCCGGGATTGGACACGGCGGCGCGGACGGGAGGCGGCGAGGTCTGGGTGGCCAAGGGAACCTATGGCGA
>CAYXPO010000923.1:0-1987 GCA_964466925.1 uncultured Nitrospirales bacterium | reverse complement strand
GCATTGCCTCCGGAATCTTCCACCAGGATCGGAAGATGCACGGTTTCCCCGGGTTCGATCACCCCCATAATGTTCACCAGCGGAGTGAAGGTAAAACGAGGGTGAACCCCCAGGGACAAGTGCACGCCATGGGCCGGGAGAAGCCCCTGGTTCCGTATGGTGATTTCCGTTTGCATGGAAGCGGAGGACATGTTGCTCAGGTCCAGCACGGGCGGATCGATGGTTATCATGGCGGCCTGCCGCCCGGTCTCCACCGCCGTGGTTACTTCGTATGCGGGCGGGGCGGCATCGCTGGTGGTAATCACGGACCATTGCTGCCGCACAAAATTCCGGTGCAATTGAACCTGGGTTTGCAGGGTTCTTCCCGCCTGCACTTCCACCGCCGTGGAAGACATCCCGTGGTTGCTGGAATAAACTTCCACGTTGTAGGCGCCCGCGGCGATATTCGCAAAATTGGCTTTGCCCGTCAGCCCGGAAACGGTGCTGGTCACCGGTGCGCCCGTGGCCGGATTCCACAGCACGACCCGCGCATTGGAGACCTTGGGCTTGGTTGCTTCCGTCAGCGTCAGTTCATCGGTAACGGTGATTTCCAGGTTTCCGGACGCCGCATCGGTGACATTCACGCGCAGGGGAACCGACAAGGTCCATGAGGCCCCGGACAGCAGCCGTATATTTGTTTGCACCTCTTGAACGGGCACCGAAGCGCCCGGGGTGAGTTGAAGGGTGACCGGCACGGTTTGCCCCGGGGCGACAGTGATTCCGCTTGGCGGCGCGGCCACGGAAATCCAGGGGGTGTTAACCGGGGATTCAACGCGGAAATTCGTGGCCGGCGTATCGCTGTGATTCGTCACATTGAAGGCGAAAATGGTTTCGGCGTTGCGCAGGGCGCCCGCCTGCAAGACGCTGCTTTCCGCTTGGAGCGCGAGTGAGGAGGACAACATGCTCAGGTTCAGTTGAATCGTGGCGCCGGCGCCCTCCGCGCTTGTGAGGGTGACTGTGACGGTTCCCGTCAGGGTGGAATTATTTTCCGCCAGCACGGTCAGTGTTAGCACCGCGGCGCCATCTCCCGGCAGATTCGGAGCAATGGAAGGAGTGATGGAGACGTTTGGCGGGACGCCGGTTACCGTGGCTTGAAGCCCGGTGAGCGGAATGTTGCCCAGATTCAGGACATTCACGGAAACATCCCTCGGAACGCCCGAAACAAGTTCAAGCGCGAGCGAGGGTTGCGGCACAATCAATCCCAGGATGGTAAATGTGTCTTGTACGGGCGCGCTATCGAGCCCCGGATGCCGTGCGCCAATGGAATAGGCGCCCGCCTCCGTATCCAGCGGCTGGAATTCAACGGAAAAATACCCGGTTCCATCAGTTTGCACATCGAGATAGCGAACGACGTCGTTATGGGTTATCTCGACAACCACGTCCACATTGGGAGCGGATGCACCCCCGTTCAGGAAAGTCGCCCGGCCCGTCAACGGCACAGGTTCTCCGTTGAGGGTGCTGTCCGGCACGGCGCTCACCGTTGCGGTGTACTTAATCGTGTCGAACGGTATCGGACCCGAAATTTGGGTGTTGTTGCTTTCATTGTCTTCCGGCACCGCGCCGCCATCGTCAACTTTCGTGATTATCCAATATTCCCCCGGGGGAACCACAGGCACCAGGATTTTGCGCGTCCCGGTGTAACCGGCTTCCACCGCCAAGTCCGAAAGGTGTTCCGTGGTTCCCAACAGCGTATCATCCCCCACCGCATTGTCCGCCGACAAATACACGGCATCATTCCAAGGGGCCGTGGCGCTGTACCCGCCGGTGTTTTTCACGGTCCAGGAGATATTCATGTAGCCCGATATCCACCCTTTTGACGGCATGGAGATTTCCTGGACCGCCAAATCCGCTTTGGCATGTTCCGATAGAACGGTATAGGCGGTATTACTGCCCAATTCAAGACCGCTCGTACGGTAGGAAGCCGTGCCGCTGATTGCTTGCGGGCCGG
>CAYXPO010000922.1:0-1989 GCA_964466925.1 uncultured Nitrospirales bacterium | reverse complement strand
CATCGCCGACAAACGCGAGTTTCAAGGAACTGAAGTCCCGGCCAAGATGTTCGCGCAATGCCTGGGCGTCCGCGAGAATCTGGCAGGGATGCAGTTTGTCCGTCAGCGCATTGATTACGGGCACGGAGGAATGTTCGGCGATGGCGAGCACGTCTTCATGCCTATAGGTCCGCGCCATAATGCCATGGACCCACCGTTCGAGATTCCGCGCCACGTCCGGCACCGATTCCCGCTGGCCCAGCAGCGTGTCAATGAGCACCGCGTCGCCGCCGAGTTGGAACATGCCGATCTGGAAGGTCAGGCGGGTCCGCAAACTGGGCTTTTCGAAAATCATCGCCAGGGTTTTGCCTTCCAGCAGGCGGTGCGGGATGCCTTCCCTGCGTTGCTGTTTCAACCGGTCCGCGAAATCGAGCAGCCCGGTGATTTCATCGGTGGTGAGGTCCAGAAGCGATATGAAATCTTTTACCATCCCAATTCTCCAAGACAGGCGGCGAGTTTGGAAACCACCTGGTCCACTTGATCCGAGGTAATAATCAGCGGCGGCAGGAACCGCAGCACGTTGGGGCCGGCCGGGCCGCAAATGATCCCCGCATCCAGCAATTTACCAATTAAGGGGGCGGCGGCGTCCTTGAATTCCACGCCCACCATCAGCCCTTTGCCCCGCACATTCACAATGCTGGGGTGATCGGCGGCCAGTGTGTGGAGCAAATGGAAGAAATAATCGCCCACTTGGGCCGCATGTTCGATAAAGCCCGGTTCGGTGAGCGCGCGCAGCGTGGCGAGCGCGGCCGCCGTGCTGAGCGGGTTGCCCCCAAACGTACAGGCATGCATGCCCGGCCCGAATCCCTGGGCGGCCTCGTCCGTGCAGCCCATCGCGCCGATGGGGACGCCGTTCGCGAGGCCTTTGGCGAGCGTCATAATGTCCGGCGTGAAACCATACGCCTCGTGGGCGAACAAGGTTCCGGTCCGCCCCAACCCTGTCTGGACCTCGTCCAAAATCAACAATACCTTCTTCTCGTTGCACATGGTCCGTACCGCTTGCAGATACCCCGGCTCCGGCATCCGCACGCCCCCCTCCCCCTGGATGGGCTCGATCATCACCGCGCCCACCTCCGGCGTGATGGCCTTTTCGAGCGCCGCCACATCATTAAACGGAACATACCGGAATCCCTGCGGCAAAGGTTCAAACCCCTGCTGGTACTTCGGCTGGCCCGTGGCGGTGATCGTGGCCAGGGTCCGCCCGTGAAACGAATGCTCCGCCGTGATTATGAAGGGCTTCGGCGTGCCTTTCTGCACCCAATAGCGCCGTGCCAGCTTGATGGCCGCCTCATTCGCCTCCGCCCCGCCATTGCAGAAAAACCATTTTTGCGCGAAGCACAACGACGATAACAACTCCGCAAGCCGCACCTGCGGCTCGATGTAATAGAGGTTGGACACGTGCACCAGCTTGGCCGCCTGTTCACAGACCGCCTGCGTCACCGCGGGATGGCAATGCCCAAGATTGCACACGGCAATGCCGGAAAAGCAGTCCAGGTATTCCTTGCCGTCGGCGTCCCACAGGCGCACGCCTTCCCCCCGCGTCAGGGCCAGTTTCCGCGCGCCATACGTATTGATGACATAGTGATCATTCAGTGACTTGATTTGTTCCGTGTCCATATTTGCCAACTCCCGGTCGTAAAATCGCCGATATTCCTTACACCGTTTATGCGCAGCGTGCGGTTTTCCTTCGCGGCCCGGGCCTACGACGCGGCTTTCTTCACGGCTTTTTTCGCGCCGCCGTCCGCGGGCTTGCTCTCCGCGGGCTTGCTCTCCGCGGGCTTGCTCTCCGCGGGCTTGCTTTCGCTTTTGCCTTCCGGTTTCGTTTCCCCCGAGGGCGGGGCGCCTTTCTTCTTATAATCCGTCTCGTAAAAGCCGGAGCCTTTGAAAATGATGCCCGCGCCCGTGCCGATGAGTTTTTCGCACCGGCCCTTGCATTTCCCGCACTTTACC
>CAYXPO010000921.1:0-1993 GCA_964466925.1 uncultured Nitrospirales bacterium | reverse complement strand
GAGGGCGAAGGCGGGAATGAACTTACCCTGACCGAAATGGCCCGGCAACTGCTGAACGGATTCACGGGGCTCGATCAGAATGCCAGCAACACCTTGAGCCTGGCCGAAGCCCGGGTGGGCATCCCCGCGCTCTCCCAAGCCGACTTCAATCAGCTTGATTATGACGGCAATGGCGAACTCACCATGGAGGAATTGGAGCGTTGGGTGCCCGTGCCCTCCTGCATGGAAGGATGCAATTGCGATAAGGCCCGCTACAACCCAATGGACATTCGACGGTTGCTTGGCGATTACCTCATTCTCGGGATCAGCTTCCTCATAATGTGTGCTTGGGGCGCTTCCCGAAAACAATAGAACGTATTTTGACCGGGATGCATGCATGCCGCATGCGGACCCTGTGTCCGCATGCGGCAGAGTGGCCCCCTTGTTCCGCCGAAGGATAAAGTACGCGCAATTGCTTGAAATATTTCCGGTAAAACCGCGATCCCGTGCAAGCCGCCGGTCACTCTGCTGTTGTGCGTGCGCGGCAATAAGAAAATCCGCCAGCACACGCTTGCGCTCCCCGCTCTACGCCCGGTAGTGACGCCACATTTCTCCTGCAAGAACGGCGGATTCCTGCTCCATGGGAAGAAAATCCACGGGGAGTTTTTCCATGGCCGCCTCAAATGCTTTCGTTGTTGGAAAAACTGCGGCAAGCTCGGCCCACACCACATCACAAATCACGACGCGGCCTTCCTGAATGCACTGGCGAAGCGCATTCGCAGAGGACGTGCCGAAAACCGGATCGTTCCGAAACACATCCATCAAAACATTGATGTCCACTGCCGTAATCATGCGCCTCCCCGCAATTCATCCAGCAGTTTATCCGTGGGCCGCTTCAACGTGAGACAACCAAGCATTTGTGTTACCGGATCAGTTTGAGGAGCTTTTCTGGCCACCAGCCGCCCATGTTCCTCGTTGAATTCAACCACCGTTCTCGGGTGAATGCCAAGCCGTTCCCGAAGCGCCTTCGGGATCGTTACACGGCCTCTATCCGACACAATCGCCTTCATTAACACGGCTCCATTTTTTCTAACCGTATTTATACGCTTGATTATGGTGTAAGTTGTATTGGCAGACAACCCGCAATAAATTCAAGCCTATTCCTACATTATTTCACATCGGCAAGATTTCTGACAGGATCATTGCCAGCCTTTTTCAGGAACCCATGTCAGCGTAAAAGGGGATCCACTCTGCAATGAACGAAGTACTGGCATGATGAATTGGGCGATTTCCTGGATTGCTGTACCGAGGTCCTCGGATGATCCCTCGGGCTTTGCTTTTCTTACGAAGGCTCTCCATTGAACCTGCTTCTGTCCATCCGTAAAAAATGATTCAGTGAAAGCGAGGGGTTTGCTTACCGGCAGGGTGGTTGCACGTCTGGCAAATGTGTTTTCGATGGCTGCACGAAGAATACTGCCTTCAAACTCGAACATCCGGGACAGGAGGCAGACATCGTAGAAATCTTTCATGCGGCTGTTGGGAAGCCCCAGACGCACCATGGCTTCAAGTTTCTCCGCCACCATGGTGTATCTGGGATAGGCTTTCAGAGTCGGCGGGGGGGCGTCGAGCAGTGCAGGAAACACGATCATTTCGGGACTTGGTGTGATGGCGTCCCCAAAACCAACGTCGATCTGCAAAGGGATACGGGCGGTATGAAGCCGCCCTTCGAACGTCACCCGAACTCCGTCGTATTCCTGGTTCTCCCGGATGGCAGATGCATTCAGTGTCTCAGCGGGGAAGATCATACCATCTTCGGCTTCGAGGCCGCCCCGGCATATTTCCATGAAGTCACGGGCAATCTCTTCCACGCCGGGGGAGCCAAAAACAAGCAGGTCCGCGTCACGGGTAACCCGGAAATTCCGGCCCTTCCATACAAGGAACAGACTCGCTCCTTTGAGTACGAACCGATCCTTATGCTGCGATATACCGAGACGATACAGGAATCGCTCTATGC
>CAYXPO010000920.1:0-1994 GCA_964466925.1 uncultured Nitrospirales bacterium | reverse complement strand
GATGGACCGTATTGAACAGGAGGGTTTGAAGGGCACTCCACAGAATCCGGCGCTCGCGACCTATGATAAAAAGCCTACAGAGGACGATGCCTGGATTCGCTGGGACACCCCGTTGGATGCCATTGACCGGCAACTGCGCGCCCTAAGCGCCATCCATCCGCCTTGGTTTTTGTATCAAAACAGGGCCATCCAGATTACCCAGGCGGAACTCTATGATGAAGCGGACCCCGTGATGCCCGGCGTTGTGTTGGCGAATAAGCCTTACGTGCGTGTCGCGGCACGGGATGGTTCCGTGACGATTTTGTCGGCACGCACAACGGGCGCGATTTCGTGGCCTTGGCCCCCGCCGTGGAACCGCCCCCATGTTGGCGAGTCCCTGTTGCCGGGCGGTTAACACAGGAGCTTTGTGCACCCCAATGATTTCCATTGTGATTCCCGCATTTAACCAACTCGAGTACTGCCGCCAATGCGTGCAATCCATTCTCCTCCATACCGAGATTCCGTATCGGCTGGTCCTGGTGGATAATGGGTCCACGGATGGCGTAGCCGAATATTTTGATTCGGTGCCGGGAGCCACGGTGCTGCACGCCGGGAAAAACCTGGGCTTCGCGGGCGGGGTAAACCTTGGAATGAAGCATGCGGAAGGCCATGTGCTGCTGTTGAACAGTGACACCATCGTGCCGGGCGGGTGGCTGAGCCGCCTGGAACGCGCGTTGCTGCAAGCACCGGATATTGGCATGGTGGGGCCCATGAGCAATTGCGTATCGGGCAGTCAACTGATGGATGGCCTGGAATTCACGAGCATGGAGGAAATCAACGCCTTTTCCAATACGCTGGCCGCACAAAAGGCGGGCCGGTTGCGCGATGTGGCCCGCTTGGTGGGATTCTGCCTGCTCATACGCGATACGGTGGTGAGGGAGGTCGGGCTTTTTGATGAAGCCTATGGCCTTGGCAATTTTGAGGACGATGACTATTGTCTGCGCACGTTACGGGCCGGGTACCGCCTGTGTGTGGCGGAAGATTGCTTCGTTTTCCACTATGGCAGCCGGACCTTTCTCTCCATGGGGATTGTGGATGAACGGTGGACCGGATTGCTGGAGCAAAACGAGCGGCTTTTTCAGGAAAAATGGCGGGCGCGTCCGGAGGAGCGGTGCGATGCCTTGCAGCAGTCCCGGCAGATAAACCGGCAGGCGCGGCAACGGCTGGAGGCGGGTGACGCGGCGGGGGCCCTCCGGTTGTACCGGGATGCGATACAACTGGCCCCTTTCTATGAAATGAACTATAATGATCTTGGCGTGGTCTTGTGGAAATTGCAGGAATACGTGCGCGCCTGTGAATGCTTCGAGAAGGCCGTGCGCCTTAATCCCGAGTTCCATGACGCGCGGGAAAATCTCCGGGAGGCCCGGATTTTTCTCGAAAACAAATCATAGGAATCTTGCCATGCCCCGCAAAGGATTCACGTTGATTGAATTGCTGGTGGTGATTGCCATCATCGGCATTCTGGCGGCCATCCTGCTTCCGGCGCTTGCCCGGGCGCGCGAGGCGGCGCGCCGTTCCTCCTGTCAGAACAATCTCAAGCAAATGGGGCTGGTATTCGCGATGTACGCGAATGAGTCGAAAGGCGAATATTACCCCCCGATCAAGATTCATGACTGTTCGGGCGCGCTGGCGGCCGATGCCACCTTCGACGGCCCGTCCGTGTACCCGGAATACCTGAGCGACGCCGCGGTGTGCGCCTGCCCTTCTGACAGCGATTACACAGCTGTTTTGAGCGGATTTCACAAAGACGGCGATTTGTCCAAGGAG
Organism: uncultured Nitrospirales bacterium; assembly: GCA_964466925.1. Taxonomy (GTDB): domain Bacteria; phylum Hydrogenedentota; class Hydrogenedentia; order Hydrogenedentales; family CAILVY01; genus CAILVY01. Next base: position 188 of record CAYXPO010000920.1, on the reverse strand, counting down.
GTGCTGCCGTGTGCGCTGGCGCGCGGGAGTTATTACTATCTCGGCTGGGCCTTTCTGGAAGAACGGATTGTGCCGCGGGGCGTGGCGGTTCCCGCCACACTGGTCCCCAACCTTGCGGAAATGTTGAATTAAGTCAACTTTGAGGTGCCGCAAACCGCCAAACCGTACGTGGCGCAAGGGTGTTTTAC
>CAYXPO010000919.1:0-1996 GCA_964466925.1 uncultured Nitrospirales bacterium | reverse complement strand
CTTTTGCAATGGTCATGGAGATGTCCTGCATACCATACCCCAGTTTGCGTACTTTCAGTAGGAGCGGGCCGGCCGGCACCTTCAGCGTATAGTTTCCGTTCGCGTCCGTACGGGTATACAGGGCTGTGCCGTCCAGAACGATGCTGACATCTCCAAGTCCTCCGCCCCCGCCGGTCACGCGGCCGGTCACAAAGGAATAATCGTCCATAACGATGGTAGCGTAGTCGTACCCGTTGCCTTCATACAACGTTTCCTCCGACGGTGGGACGGGATTGTACCCGCTTTTGACGGCCGCCACCTCATAGGCGCCGAAGGGGACGTTCTGGAAGGTGCAGTCCCCGAAGGAATCCGTGTCCGCGCTGGCCGTCTTCCCGCCGGCGGTGATGCTGACCGACACCCCCTCAATATCCGTGCCGTAGATATACTCCGTATGCACATACACCACCCCCTGCGAAGACGGCGCGCCCACGGTAAGGTCTTCCCCGGCGGCGTTGTTGTCCTCGCTGTTTTCCGCCACTTCATTGTCCGGGTCAACGGTGACCGTCAGGCGCACGGTGCCCGTCGCCAGCACAGGTTCCACGCTGCCGCTGAGAGCCGTTATCTCCGCGGCGGGCGGGGTTTCATCCGCCACCTGCGGCAGCGTAAACGGGATCTCTACCTCAACGGTCCCGTAAGCGTGGATATCCGCCGTTATCGTCTCGGATACCGTTCCGTCCAGGGCAAGGGCAATCTTCACGCCGGATACCGGCGCCGCCCCCGCATTGCGCAGCGTAAAGAATGCCATCGCGGTACGCATGGAAAACAGGCCGCCTCCATTCGTCCCCATCACGCTCAACTCCTCAATGGACAGGTCCGGGCGAGCGATCGCAAGCGTAGTCTCCGCCCGGTTGTCGGACGAATCCGCATCCTGGCTATTGCCTCCCGGTGAAACCTCTACCGAAAAAACAGGATCGGCGGACAGATCGTCCGGCACCCTCCACTTTTCTTGATAAATACGGTACTGCCCCCCGCCGATCACGTTGCTGTGCCGGTCGTTGCTCGGATCGATCTGCACACCGTCTATAAAAAACTTCACCCTCTCATCATGAACGTTTCCGGATGATGCGTTATATACTGCCGCAAACAGCTGGACCTCGGTTCCGGGGACGATCTCCCCAGGGCAGGCCCAGAGGTTTTCCGCGCTCACCGACAAATTGGGCGCATCCCCGCCTTCCGGCGTCGGCGGGATCACCGTGCTCGCCATGTTGTTGGTTTCGGTGATTTCCCCGTACAATCCTCCCGGGTCAACGACCGCCGTGACCTGCAGCGGCCACGTGCAGTTTTCCGGGATCGTATATGCATAGTAAACCTCGGTCATATAGGGGGGCTGCGTGATCTCGCTCCACACATCGACCGGCTCGGACGCCACGCCGTTGATGACAAACAGTACGCGCAGGGCCTGCGCATGCCTAAAGGAACTATCGCTGTTTCTTGAGATTCTGCATTTAATGGACAGCCTGTTCCCCGCGGCCGTGGAAGACCCGTATTCCCAGGAAATGCCCTGGCCGCGCAGTTCAAAATCATATTCGGCAATGGGTATTTCAATCGTTGTATTGGTCCCGTCCTCCATCTGCGCCCGGATCGTCAGGCTGCCCGATGCGTTCCATGGAACGTAGTAAACAAAGGTATTATTGTTGCTGCTTGATTGGGAGAGAGAACTATGGTTGTTCATGACCATCTGCCCGTCGACATACAAAAGCAGGCGCGTCTGCCCGCCCCCCTCGACGCTCCTGTACGCCGTTCGGATCGCAATGGAATCTCCCGGCTGCGCGATGTTGTCGCCCAGGTCGCCATCCGTCTTCAGCGAAACGATCTCGGTGGCGGCGATGACGTCATTGCCCGAAAAATCCGCTCCCTGGACATATTTATCCATCGATTTTGTATTATTCGCCTCGCTGATATCTTCGCTCAAATTGTCGGGCAATACGCGGGCTTCAAAGTGCAGCGGTAACTGCTC
>CAYXPO010000918.1:0-1998 GCA_964466925.1 uncultured Nitrospirales bacterium | reverse complement strand
CTATACCCGTGGGTGTCCTGCCCGAATTATTTCGGCGAGATTCTGGAATGGACCGGGTGGGCCATCGCCACCTGGTCGCTGCCTGGCGCGGTTTTCGCCTTCTGGACCGCCGCCAACCTCATCCCCCGCGCCCGAACGCATCACCGCTGGTATCAACAGCATTTTCCGGAATACCCCCCCGAACGCAAAGCGGTGCTCCCATATCTTTTTTGAAAAGAGAAGGGGGGCCGGGTATGATAAAAAGGTCTGAATATTTTCCCCGTCTTGGGTGTCTATATTGGGGAAGATGGACGATCATGCTTGAAGAGGAGGATATTAAGATGCATTACAGAAGCATAGGGCTGGGGGTGATTATTGTTTGTCTGGGGTTTATGCTGGCGGCGGATGCGCAGCGGAAACCCACCATCGCGGCGTTGGATTTCACCATCGAAAGCACATCGGTCAAGTTGTCGGCCAATAGTTCCTCCGTGGAAATTGGACCCGGCGGGACCACCAGTTTCCTGAGTTCGGACCTTATCACGGCGCTGGTGGAAACCCGGAAGTTCGACGTGGTGGAGCGGGAGCGCCTGAACGACGTCACCCGGGAAAAACAATTTGCGAATTTAACCTCGGGACAGGCGATGGAACTCGGCAAGCTGCTAAAAGCCGATTATCTTGTCGTGGGGAAGATTGAATTGATAGAAGTGAATGAAACCAATACGCCCATCCCGTACACCAATCTTGAGAAGCATTTTGTTTCCGGCCGGATGATTGTGAACATGCGCGTGGTGGACAGCGCCACGGGGCGGATCGTTTCCGCGAAAAAATTGAACAAGACCGCCCAGAAGGAATCGGGCACGCCGCTGGCCTTTTTGGATACCCTGAAAGGATTGACGATAAAGGACTTGGTGAATGACGTGCTGGAAGCGGTATTCCCCATCAAGGTGGTCAGCGTGGCCGGGGATGAAGTTTTGCTCAATCGCGGCAGCGACTGGACGGGGTTTTCCGTGGGGCAGGAATGCCGGGTGTACATTCAGGGAGAGGTTATCAAGGATCCCGACACGAATGAGGAATTGGGCCGTCAGGAAACACCCATTGCCATCCTGAAAGTGGTGGAGATTCTGGATAAATACAGCAAGGCCGCCGTGGTGGAAAAGTCTCCGGAACGGACCATTGAAAAGGGCCAGTTGGTGCGGTTCAATGTGGAACCGCCTGCGCCCGCTTCGTCCCCGGCGACACCAGGCGCCAGTGAAAAGCCCATGAAACTGAATTGGTAGCCGGGGAGGCCGTTTATGCGGGGAAAAGCAGGAATGCGGCGAGGCAGCCGTCTTGGGACGGCGGCTGCGGCGTGCCTTTTGATGGCGGGTTTGGGAACCGGTTGCACGACGGTGCAGGGGTATCCCAAGACCTTGCGGCCCGCGCTGGCGGCGGTGGAATCCGGAAACTTTGACCGCGCCCTGCAAATCACCGATAAAAAGTCCAAAGGAGTATCCAATGGCCCCTTGTTTAAGCAGGAGTATGCCCGTATCGCCTCGATTGCGGGCAAGCATGATCAAAGCCAACAAGCCTTCGAGGAGGTCATTCAGAACATCCAGAAGGAGGAAATGTCCGCGCAAGTGGACCTGGGAAATGCCGCCGCGCAGGCTTCCTCGCTGTTGTTGAACGACAATGTCATCCCCTACATGAAGAAAATGCCGGCCTATGAGCGGATTTTTGTCTATCAGCATCAGGCCTTGAATTATCTGTTTCGCAAGGATATTGAAGGCGCGCTGGTGGAAATCCGCCGCGCGAACAGCGAACAGCAACGCGCCCTTGATGACCACCACAAAGAGCTGGTTAAAATGCAGCGCAAGGCGGATGAGGAAAAAATCAACGTTCAGGACCTCAACGGCAGGCTCACCGAAGCCTACCGCACGCTGGACGAGGTCGAGGCAAAGGTAAAAAGTTCCTTTCAGAACGCGTACACGTTTTTCTTGTCCGGGCTCGCCTATGAATTGCGCGGCGAGACGAACAACGCCT
>CAYXPO010000917.1:0-1999 GCA_964466925.1 uncultured Nitrospirales bacterium | reverse complement strand
TGCCATCCACGGCCTATCCGGCTTCGCCGCATTGACCGTGACACGCGGCAATGTAAGGATTTATTCGTGATACTCGTGTTTCTCCAGGTGGCACGGTCAAGGCCGTCCCCGGACTTGGCCGTGGGTTCCTGCGAGAATCGCCGCCGGAGGCGGTGGGGTACTCGCAAGGACAGGAGGGGGGATTGATATAAAGGGGGGATGGCATGTCTGGGAGGAATGGACTCGGCGGGATGGTGTGAGACGCCTGGTTAGTCCATGTGAAAGACTTCGGGGATGGGTTTGAAAAGGGGTTTTCCGCCGTCGGTATGCATGAGGGGATTGGTTTTGGCCCACCATTCTTTCATGATGGGTTCGTGTTCGATGCGGGTGAGGCATCCGGCGGGGTCATCGGCTTCGTAGCAGCCGAACAGGTCGAGGCCCGCGCGGTAGATGGAGTAATTTCGGAAGCCGGCGCGGGTGTGGGCGGCGCGGACGGCATCGCCAATGTCCACGTGCAGCCGTTCATATTCTTCGATCACGCTTTCGTCTTTCAGGCGCATCATAAAGGCGAATCGTCCCATGTCGTGCGTTCCTTGTGGGTTATTGGGGGTTGGGGTGAATCAAGGAGTCCGGGGGCAAGCCCAGGGCTTCCTCGTAAATAGCGAGGGCGTTTTCGAGGGGGGTGTCGGCCTGGATGCAATGGGCGGGGGAGAAGATATAGCCGCCGTTTTTGAACAGGTTCAAGCGGTGGCGGGCTTCGGCCCGGCATTCTTCGACCGTGCCGAAGGGAAGGGTTTTCTGGGTGCTGATGAGGCCGCAGAAGGTGAGGCGGGCGCCGTTTTCCGCCTTGAGTTCTTCGGGATTCATCCCCGGAGGCTCGGGTTGCATGGCGTCGAGGATATCGAGGCCCATTTCGATGAACCGGGGCTGGAGGCGGCGGGTGTTGCCGCAGGAATGGAGCATGGCCTTGCAGTGGAATTCATGGGCCAGATCAATGAAGCGTTTCAGGCGGGGCCGGAAAAAGGCGTCGAAAACCTCGAATGAAAACATCGGGCCGAGCTGGTTGCCGGTGTCTTCGCCAAGACAGAGAATGTCGAATTTTCCCTTGCCCGCTTCGAGGGTCCGGCGGGTTCTTTCATACAGGAAGTCACAACGCTTGTCTATGATGGCAACGCCCACGGGGTCTTGGGTGATAATATCCATGATGACCTGCTCCATGCCGCGGCACCGGCTGACGCCGTTGACAATGTCGGGGGTGCCGGCGCCTCCCGTGCAAAGGGCATACTCTTTGAGGGCATCGCATTGCGCTTCGACACCCGTGTAATCGTAGTCCTCCGGGCTGGGCCAGGGATAGGCGTTGACATCGTCCAGGGTGTGAAGGGCCGCGAGAGAGAGATGGCGGGGCTCTTCATAAGCGCCGCCCTGGCCGTGGTCAAACAAGACGTAGCCCGTTCCCCAGATATCCACCTTGTCGCATCCTTCGGGGATGGGAGGCATTTGGCCTTTATAGACGGGATCGATTGTGCGCAGGTCAACACCCAGCTTCACCAGAAGTTGTTCAGGGTCTTGAAATCCGAAATGCTCCAGAAGCCGTTGTTCGATCTCGGGGGTCAGGTAGAGTTGAATGGGTACGCGGTCGGGGGGGTGATGGGCGGCGGCGGTTAATACACGTTCCTTTGCGGTCATGGTTTTACTCTCTGCTGTGTCGTGCAATGCGCTGTGATTATGCGGAAAAGGAACGGGGGTTCGCAAGGTTCCGGGGATGGCTTTTCCAAAATTCGGAAAAAGCGATTCCAAAATCTGGAAAACGGAATGGGAGGTGGCGTCCGCAGGCATTCTTCGCATTTTTGCGAGGCATGATAAGTGACTGTGAATTAGCGGGTTGTGCAGGGATTTGTTTGGCTTTCAGAGTTTGGCACGGGTGTTGCTATCTTAAAAGCAGGGAGTATAGGAGTGCAGTGGAAGATGGAGTCGTCAGGAGTACAGAGCGCGGAAGCGATACCGCGGGTTGGTGCGGGGG
>CAYXPO010000916.1:0-2001 GCA_964466925.1 uncultured Nitrospirales bacterium | reverse complement strand
GGTATGTGACCGCGGGGTTAAATCACCTGGACGATGCGCTGCCGTTGTGGGAAAAGGCGGCGGAACTGGATGCCTCATTGCACACCGCATGGCGCCTGCTCGGCATGAACGCCTGGAAACGCGGGAATGATCCGGCCAAGGCGGAAACGTATTACCGGAAGGCCATTGCCGCCCAACCGGAGGATCAATCGCTCTATGGCGATCTCGCGGCGATACTCACCTCACTCGAACGGCGTCCCGAAGCCATTGTGCTCGTGGAAACCCTTCCCTCGAATCTCACGCCGCGCGCCGATACGACCGCCTGGCTGGCCCAAGCGTATCTGGAGGAGAAGCGCCTGGACGATTGCATTAGTCTGTTGCGGCGTGTGCGGTTCTCGAACCGCGAAGGCGGCACGCTCCCGCATGATGTGTTTGTGCAGGCGCTGACGGCGCGCGGCAAGCAGCGGTATGAAGCGAAACAATACGATGCGGCGCTGGAGGACTTCAAGGAATCGCTCACATATCCGGAAAACCTGGCGGTGGGCGCGAAATACAAATTGACCGATGCCGAAACCCGTTATTGGATTGGCAAAACGCTGCTGGCGCTCAACCGGCCCGAAGAAGCCCGCGCCGCCTTTGCGGAAGGCGCTTCGCAATTGACCTCCAAAGATCCCAGGCACGATTTCATTGTCATAACCCCCGCGCAGGATGAACATGTCCAGCGGTGCGCCACCGCCCTCGAAGTGCTGGGTAATCCCAAATAAGAGAAAAACAGATCGAACGCATCTTGTTTCTCACCAGGGTACATGCCCCCATTTCATGGCGGGCGTGGCACGGTCAAGGCCGTCTTCGGGCTTGGCCGTGGAAGAGTGCGTGTTCCCCACGGCCAACCCCACGCAAAAGCGTGGTGGTGATTGTGCCTCTGGAAAAAGAGCAAGCGCCGGGAAAAATGTCCGAGTTATGCTGAGGCGTCCTCATGCTGCGGTTGCGGTAACAGCGGATGGGGTTCGCGCCCGTGGGCGAACGCCTTCAGGATGCGTTCGCGCACCAGCGCCAGGCGTTTTTCCGCATCGCCGTTCACAGGCACCTGCCCGCCCGCCATGGCGCGGTGCCCGCCGCCCGTGCCGATTTGGCGCACCGCCTGCTTCATGCGCCGCGCCATGTTGTCCCGCAGATCCACCGCCCGCGCGGAAAGGTGGATTTTGCCGCCGCACAGGCCGTAGCACACGGTGGTGCGCACCCCTTCGAGCCGGAGCAGCAAATCCGCGACTTCCGCGATCATCTCCGCGTTGTCACATTCCAAAATATGGCTGATGACCGTTTTCCCGGCGAGCACGCACCGCGACAGGCTCCCGGCCAGCATGTTGAAATAGGCGGCGGGCACCGGGGCGCGGCGGATGCGCGCGAGTTTCTTTTTGTCCGCCTTGATGAACATTTCCTGATAGGCGTGAAGTCCCGGAATGCTCGCTTCCCGGCCCAAGTCCTGCGTGTCCGACTGCATGCCATAAAACAGGGCCGTGGCGAGGTTCCGGTTGATTTTTACCCCGGAAACGGTGAGATATTCATAGAGGATGGTGCAGGCCGCGCCGTATTCGGGCCGGACATCGGCAAATTCCGCCGTCCACTTCGCACGTTTCGGTTTCAGATGATGATCAATGACCAGGTCGGGAACACGCTGCTTCAGCAGCAGATTGTTGCCCGTATTGGGCTGGGCGTCCACCAACGCGACAAGGGGATACCGGGCAACCTGCGCGGCGGTGAGATGCTTGGCCCGGATGTGCAAGACCTCCATCATCGCGCGGTTTTCCGCGCGCCCGCAAATCCCCCCATAGCCGATGTCCGCGCGCTTTTTCCCGTGATGGAGCGCCAGTTCGCGCAACCCCGCCGCGCAGGCCAGCGCATCCGGGTCGGGATTGTCCTGCATCAAAATGAGCATGCGCCCCGGCCGCCGGCAGATTTCAATCACCTGCCGCACCTTCTCCCGCGACCGCGCCAAGGCTTCTTCCCAGTTCACACGCTGTC
>CAYXPO010000915.1:0-2002 GCA_964466925.1 uncultured Nitrospirales bacterium | reverse complement strand
GCCGTTGGTGCGGTCGAACTCGGCCAGGGCGCGCCCCTGCTGCCCAAAGGCCTGCATGTGACCATCAACCGCGTGACGATTCCCGCGGACCTGAAGCCGGAAGTCGAATTCACCGCCACAAATGATCGCGGCGATGTGATTCCCAAGGTGGAATTGAGCAGCGTACGTTTCCTGATTGCCTATCTGAAAACGCCGGAAGCGGGAAGCACGGCGCGCTTCATCAGTTATAATACGCGGATTGAGAATCCCGACGGCGTGGCGAATTCCGGTGACGAGGCGGTCCAGGCCACCTACGATGGCGCGCAACTTTCAGGCCTTACGGCCAACAACGACGGAACCTATACGTATAAATTCAGAAGCGCATTGCCCGCTTCCTACAATGCCGCCCTGACCCATGCGGTGGGCGGCCAGTTTGAACGCCTGTCGGCGCTGGACGGGGTTCGCTATCCCGCCAATGCCGAGTTCGAGTTCCGCCCGGACGGGGCGGCCGTCATCGCCACCCGCGACATCGTGGATACGGAAACCTGCAATGCGTGCCACACGCGCATGGGTTTCCATGGCGGCGGACGGCGCGATGTCAAACTCTGCATTCTGTGCCACAACCCGGGAACCACCGATGCGAATACCGGCAATACCGTGGATATGCCGGTAATGATCCACAAAATCCACCGGGGAGAAAACCTGCCCAGCGTTAAGGCCGGGACCCCCTACCAGATCATCGGCTTTGGAAATTCCGTGAATGATTATTCGACGGTGGCCTTCCCGCAGGATGTTCGCAACTGCACGGCGTGCCATAAGCAGGATGCCAAAGCCAGCATGGCAGATGTTTATCTCACCAAGCCCACACAAGCGGGCTGCGGATCATGCCATGATCGCACGTGGTTCGGCGATCCCGCCGCCACGCCGGCGGGCTGGGAAAATCATCCCTATAATTTCACCCAAAACGATGACCGCCAGTGCGCAACCTGCCACACGCCGCAGGCGCCGGGCGTATCCCCCATCAAGGAGGCGCATTTCACAGTTGCAGAGATGCCGGAAAATCCGGGGTTGGACCTGGCCTTGACCCAGATCACCACCAATCCCCAGGATGGCACGTTAACCATCAACTTCACGGCCAAATGGGGCGATGGAACACCCGTAACCGCACTGGCGGACGTCGAGCGGATTGGCGCCATTGTGGCGTGGCCGGCCTCCGAGTATCAGAGTTATAAGTCCGAGGGCATTCGCGGCAGCCGCCCGGCGCCGGGCACCATTGTGAATGCCACCAGCGCCACCGGTGAATACAGCTATATCTTTGCCGCGAAGCTGCCGGTGGACCCGGGCATCACGTTCGGCATTGTGATGACCGGACGAAAACACTTCACGCCGGAGGGCGGCGAGGAACAAGAGCAGGGCTTGGCCAACAACAGTCTGCGTTACTTCACCATTGACCGAAGCGTGCCCGCGCCGCGCCGCCAAGTGGTGGATGACGCGCTGTGCGCCAAGTGCCACGGCGGCCCCATCCGCGGCCACGGCGAACAGCGCTTGGGCGTGGATACGTGCGTGATGTGCCATAACGTCAATCTGGGCAAATTCAACTTCAAGGATATGTTGCACGCATGGCATACCGGCGAAGAGTTGTCCCGTCCCTATGTTGTCGAGGATGCGAATGAAGTGCGGTTCCCCGGCCTGCGCCAGCAATGCTCGATCTGCCACGGCAGCCACTCCGTGAGTCTGCCGGTCTCCGAAAACGCCTTGCCGACCGTGATCGCCGGCGAAACCGCGCAAACGGTGCTGCTGCCGGAGCGTGCGGCCTGCATCTCGTGTCATGACAGCCTCTGGTCGGACATGCACGCGGTGCTGAACACGAGCAATGACAACACCATCGAAACCTGTTCGATCTGTCACGGCGCCAGCGCCGACTTCGCGGTGAGCACGGTGCACGCGCTCGCCCCGTAAGTTTTCGATACACCAGCATCAGCTTTTCGATCTCGGTGGTAGAGAAACCGCGCGTTGCCAGATT
>CAYXPO010000914.1:0-2002 GCA_964466925.1 uncultured Nitrospirales bacterium | reverse complement strand
GATGACCTGTTCGAGGAAGGTGGGGTCTTTCACCACCACCCAGCGGCTGCCATTCTTCGGCGCGCCGGCCCGCAGGGTCAGGGCATTGCCATTGACCCCGGTGATCTCGAAGGCCTCCATCCGGGAGTTCTGGCTGTCGCCCGGCCCCATGGCCACCAACCATAATCCCACCGCCTTATTGGTCCAGCTCTTGCCCGTGTAATAGGGGCCGCTGGCGGCGCCGGCCGTCACATTGCTGGTGGTAAACACGTTCCCGGAGGTTTCCCCCTGACTGCCCTTGGCAATCAGGTAGTCCGGACGATTGGCCGCGCAATCAATCCCGAGCACGGCAACGGGCGGACCGCCGGGCACCACCACCGGAACCGACGGCGTGATATTCGATGAAATCAAGGTGTCCGACAAATCCACAATACGGCTGGGCACGGAGGTTTCCAGCATGTCATGGCCATAGAAGTCCTGCACCGCGCCTTCGTCGGGGCTCAGTTTTTCCACCGGACCGCCCACCGTGGTCCCGGAGGGGGTCAGCCCACGGACAATATCAATGCCCGCATAAGAGTTCGGCAGACTCCGCCCGGGCAGACGCGCCGGGATAAAGCACCGGAATTGCTCGAATTGCGATATGCTTTCCGAAGTGCGCACCACCACGAAAAGATCATCGCCCTGATTGCCGCCCCGCGCCAGGGATTTCGTATCGGCGGATTTGGTCTCCGTCGCCGTCAGCAGCGGCGACATATCCACGATTTGCGGGGCCGCGCCCCAATAGTCCGGCCATGACGCGGTGATGGATTGCACCACCGTTCCGGGAAGAACGGCTTCCATGCCGCCCGACTTTTGCCACGGTGCACTGGGCGGATTCGCGCCGCCATTCCGGGTATCGGCCTCGGGAAGCACCCACGACAGGAGCGGTTCGAGCTGCAACACCCAGGCCAAGTCATACAGGCCGTCGTATTGAGGATTGCCCGCATAGGTGGCGGCCTGCGACTGCGACAACACCACCAGCCCGTCCCCGCTCAGATCGTCGGCCACATTGTCGCCGTCCAAATCCACCGGTTCGGGGGCACTGCCCCATTTCAGCTTGGCGGGATTCATCGGGACCATCTTGTCCACAAACGCCGCGGTGGACCCCACAACCACCGGCCCGTCAAAAACGCCATCGCCGTTGGTGTCCTCGTAGAGCATGACGCCCGACGAAACGAGGGTGCCGGTCTCCGAATCGAGTTTGGCCAGGTCCGTCTTGGTGAATTCAGGCCCCCAGAAGGCGACCGTGACCCGGTTCAAGGAGGTGGGCGCATGGCGGTTCACCACGGGGTCGTCGGACGCCGTCAAGTTGATGCCCAGCATCGCGGTGGGCTGCGAATTGTATTCGATGTGCTGCTTCAGGAGACGCGCGGCGCGGGCGCCCACCGGCTTGTCCACGGGAACCGAAAACCGGCTGTCAAGCCCTGCCTTCCAATCATCCATCCGCGGATACTGTCCGGGTTTGAGCACATCACGCGCCAGCACCCAGCGGCCGGCGACAATGGCAAAGCCGCGCCCGGCCCGCCCGCACGGATCAAACGGGTAATACGGGAAAGAAACCTTATCGGACATGACGGCATTGCCGAGTCCGTCCACCACCGGATTGCAGTCCTCGTCCAATTCCGGATGCTCGGTCTCGTAAAATTTGCCCTTATACGCCGCGCGGGCGTGTTCAAGGGTGAACACCGTGCCATTCTGGGCCAGCACGCGGTATTTTCCGCCGTCACCATCCACGTAGAAAAGCGGGCCGTCCACAAGCAGGTCTTGACCGCAAATTTGGCAGTCTTGCAGATCGACGTACACAATGTCGTCTTCGTACGTGGCTTCGTTCGGGGTTTGGCCCTGTTGATAATCGGCTTCGTGGTAAATCGTGTTGTTGATGACACTGTTTTCATCCACATAGACGATGCTTTTCGACCCAAAGGCCAAGGAATATTCCATGGTGGTTTTTCCAAGGTCAAAGGAGCCGCTCAAGGGGAATCCG
>CAYXPO010000913.1:0-2003 GCA_964466925.1 uncultured Nitrospirales bacterium | reverse complement strand
ATCATAGTTCGACGCGTCCATGCGGCGCGGGCCGGTGCAGTGCGCGCACGTCACGATCCCCTTATGCGGGAACGTGGAATTGTGCATAAAGACGGGCTTGCCCGAAATATACCGCAACAGAATGCCCGCCGGCACAATGACAAAATCGGATTCGCAATAGGCGGGAAGTCCTTCATCGTTCATGAGGCCCAAGGTGAGGCAGGCGGTCGTTTTCGACATCGGCAGGATGGTGCTCATGCACCCCTGAATGGTGAACGCGGCGGCCTGTTGTTCCTGCATGATCTCCTTGAACAGCCCATATAACACGAATGCATTGACGACGAAACTCCGTTCCGTTTCCAGGGTGGTGTTGGGGATGGCGAGATACCGGTTCGTCCATTCTTCCGCGCGTTTCATGCGCCCGGAATCGGCAAACGCGCTCTGAATCCGCTTGCCCAAATCGTCATAGGAGATTTCCACGATATCCAGTTTGTGCCGTTCGCGCGCTTTCTGCGGCGCGTCATCCGCATATTTCCCGGCAGCCCCGCCCATGGCCACCACGCGCGCGCCCAGAAAGTTTTTCACCCCGTACAACGCCCGCAAACGCCACAGCAACTCATCAGGATCATCCACCACTACATCATGCACGGAGACTTTTAGGTCGGTATCTTTGGGTTCCTTATCCGTGTTGAGCATCCGCACGCTCAGGGATTCGTAAAAGTAATACACCGGCCCGGAGAGGTGCCGCACGAAAATTATCCCGCCGCGTTCCGGAATGCAGGCCTTCAGCATTCCGCTGGACCCCGTAGCGGGATACACAATCGTCACATCGGAATCCCCCGCATTGATCTTGCCCGCGTCTTCCTTGGACGTGACCTCCGCCACCGGCAATACCTCCATGGGAAATCCCGCGCCCGCCGCCAAGGTGTTCAACTCCTCCGCGATGCGGCTCCTTTCGTCCGCCACCGCCTCTTTCGTCTGAACCCCGCCCCAGGATTTCCACGAGGCCGCTTCCCGGCGCGTGGGGAGATTGTACATCAGAATCGGCTGCACCCGCAGGGATTTCCCGACGGTGTAAAAAGCACGATCAGGGTCCCACAGGTTCTCCTCCCAAGCGGCCAGTCCCGCGGCCTGAGAAAACGTGGGGGAGAGGATGGCGGCGCCCATGGCCATGGCGGTGGTGGCGCCCAGAAATTCGCGGCGGTTCATACACTGGCAACACATAGGAAATCCTCCTGTGAAAAAACGATTTCTAAACACTTACCGTACTGTACACTGGGAAAGGATGAACAAATCAAGATTTTCCATACCATCACTATTCAAGGATATGGTATACTTCTTACAAGTAGGAGTAATACCCGGCAAAGGAGCACGTCCAATGAAAGTCACCACAAAAGGCCAAGTCACCATACCAATAGCGCTTCGAGAGAAGACAGGCATCGTTCCAGGCAGCGAAATCCGATTTTCGTTGGAAAAAGGCAGACTATACTTGCACAAAGTCAAAGGCGAAGGCCGAGGAAAGGATTTAATCAGGAGAATGACCGGGCAAGGCAGCATAAAAATGACTACCGATGAAATCATGGCGCTTACCCGGGGAGATGATTGATGGCCGTTATGGTTGACTCGTGTGTTTTGCTTGATATATTCAGTCATGATGACGCGTGGTATGAGTGGTCGTCAAACGCAGTAGCCCGTGCCGCCGACAGGGGGAGCATCGTCTTAAATCCCATCATCTATTCTGAAATATCCGTTCGTTTTCGCCGTATCGAGGATTTGGAGACACTTCTTTCTCCTGACATTTTCGAATACCGCCCCATCCCCCGGGAGGCCGCGTTCCTCGCAGGAAAATGCTTTCTGCACTACCGCCAACGCGGCGGGAAAAAAACTTCCCCCCTGCCGGATTTCCTCATTGGCGCCCATGCTGTTATTGAGGATATCCCTTTGATCACACGCGCCCCCAAGCGGTTTCGTCAATACTATCCGGGATTACAGATTATCTGTCCCTAATACGCCAGCATGCTTTA
>CAYXPO010000912.1:0-2004 GCA_964466925.1 uncultured Nitrospirales bacterium | reverse complement strand
TGGGGGATGCATTGTTGAAAATCACGCCGCGGATGTTGCTTTCGGGCCTGAAATCCATAAATCCCCGGAGCACAGCGCCGGCGGAAGTATATTGCCCCCGCGCGTCCACCACCAGCACCACCGGCGTCCCGGTCGCCCTTGCTACCTGGTAGGTACCGCACTCGCCCTTGGTGCCGATCCCGTCATAATAGCCCATCACGCCTTCAATCACGGCCAGACCCTCACCCGACAGCCGTGCGCAAAGCTGCTCCCCGGTATTGAAAAAAAGGTCCAGGTTGCCTGAAGACAAACCGATCGCCCCGCGGTGGAACATGGGGTCGATATAGTCCGGACCGCATTTGAACGCGCGGGGCACAAGACCCCGCTGCTTAAGCGCCCATAAAAGGCCGGTTGTGACCGTCGTTTTCCCGCAGCCCGAATGTGTTCCCGCAATCAGTATCCTATCCATGTCCGCCCCCCGAAAGAATGAATACCGGGTTTTGCGCCGCCAGAAGGCGGCGGTTTCCGGCGGCCTTTGCGCGCGTCACGCCAATCTGCACAATCTCCGGTTCCATGCCGTTTTGCGCAAACGCGGCCGCCGCTTCCTGCACGCTTTCCAGCGTGACCGCATTCACCACAATGCGCGCCGCCACGTTTTTCCTAAGCAGAGCGGAGACAATTTCCACTAACCTTCCCCCGTTCCCGCCGATAAACGCCGCGTCCATGGGCGGCAGGCTTTCGAGCGCATCCGGCGCGCCTCCCAATATCGTCTTCACATTTCCTATATGGAAGGCCCGGCAGTTCTCGCGGGTCAGGCGGATTGCTTCCTCATTCCTGTCAATAGCGTATACGCACCCGTCGTAGGCGGCCAGCGCCATTTCCACCGTGACCGAACCGGTGCCGCACCCAACATCGCAGCAGACCGCGCCGGGACGAAGCGCAAGTTTGCTCGCCGTCACGGCGCGTACCTCCGCCTTGGTCAGGGGAACCTCCCCACGCACAAACAATTCATCCGGCAGGCCGTAGCGCGCGCGGCCGTCCACATCCGGGTTCTCCACCAGCAACACGGCCAATGCGCCCAGCGCCGCGTCCTTGAGTTCTTCCACTCGCAGGTTTAAAATACGTTCGTTTTTCATCCCGAGGTTTTCGCCCGCGTGCACGCGCAGATGCCCGAATCCCGCCTCCATGAGCGTCTCGCACAAAAGCGGAATATTGTCCCCGGTCAGCGCGAATGTCAGGCGGTTTCTGCGCACGGTGTCCGCCAGATTCGTCTCCCGGCCATGGCAGCTTAACAGCGCCGCGTCCTGCCAGGGGCGTTTCAGCCTTGCAAAAAAACACTGAAGGGAAGATACGCCCGGCACAAGCGTGACATCATAAACCGCAAGCGCTTCGCATATTTTCTCCGCCGCACTGTAAAACCCCGTATCGCCCGAAACAAGCACCGCAAAACGCTTTGCCCCGCTTTGCTCCACGATCTGCGCTACCTCCTCGGGTGCATATTCCGCGTACCGCTGTTTTCCGGGTTCATCAAAAGCATCCAACAGCCGCGGGGCGCCGATCAGCACTTCCGCCTGCCCGATCGCTCGCAATCCTTCCTGCGTTACGGTGTCCGCGCTCACGCCCATCCCTATGATCCTTATCCTTTTCATAGCACGTTTCCCTCAATCCTTTTGCGTATCTCGGCCAGGGTCAACCCATCCTCTTTCGGCCGCGAGAGGGTCGCGACCCGCATGCCGCACCGGCGCGCGGCCCGTATCTTTTCGGCATATCCGCCCGCGCCGCCCGATTCCTTTGTTACCAGAATCTCCGCTTCCGCCGCGCGGAACATCGCCTCGTTCAGCTCGGCGGGAAAAGGTCCCTGCATGCAAATGATATGCCTGGCGGGGAACCCAAGGGAAATACATCCGGCTAGTCCACCCGGCACCGGCAGTATCCGCAGCCAAACCCGCCTTTTAAATTCCCTGATGCCGGTTAGAATTGCGGCTTCTTTCACGCCCAGCGCGGAAAAAATCACCCCGGGCTCAT
>CAYXPO010000911.1:0-2007 GCA_964466925.1 uncultured Nitrospirales bacterium | reverse complement strand
GCATCGCGGCTGGAAGGAGAAACCCTCCAGCCGGCCTATCATGTGGTGTGGGGGAATCATTTGAGCGATGCCGTGCTGGACGGGTTTCTGATTGCAGGCGGATTATGTCTATGCCAATCGGCGCCGGACGAATCGGCGGGCGGCGGCCTGTTCCTTTCGGACACGGATGACACGGTGCTGTTGGAACGGTTGACCTTGTATTACAACCGGGCCAATACCGGCGGGGGGATATATTTGAAAAACGCGTCGCCGGTGATTCGTAATTGCCGGATAGTGGGGAATGCGGCGGGAGAAGGAGGCGGTCTGTACTTGGAGGCCTCTTCGCCCCGGCTCGAAAATGTGCTGGCCCTGAATAACGTGGCGATGTTGTTATCGGTGTGCGGCACGCAAGGCCGCGGCGGCGCCCTGTACGCGGACAGCGAATCGTCCCCCTGGTTGCTCAACGCAACCCTGGCGGGGTCCACGGCGCGGGATGCCGCGATCCACAGCGCGCCCAGGGATAATACCGGCCCGCTGTTGGTGAATGCGGCCCTGGGATACAACCATGCCCCCGGGAACGATTTCGATCAGAGGGATGTGACGGGGGATGTTCAGGCGGAGTTTTCCCTCGCCCAGCAAACCCTGCCGGGAGATGAAAATCAACGCGGCCGGCCGTTATTCCGAATAGACGATTATTCCGTTCTCACGGAAGACGCACGCGCCGATGAAAGCAATCATCGGACCACCTTTTTTGATTCCTCGAAGCATTTTGTGCCGGATTCGCTGACGGGCGCCCTGTTGCGGCTGGACTATTACGGGGCGCCGTGGTTCTATGTCAAAACGTTCATCATCCTGGGAAACACGGAAACGAGCATCTCCGTGTACGGATCGTTTGATTATGTTGGAAAGGCCGGGACAAAGTACGCCTTGCTCGATGGCGGCATGGAACGAATCTCGCCCGCCGTGGACACCGGCACGTCCGGCGGTGTGCCTTCCACCGATTATTTCGGTCAGGCACGGGGGTATGATGGCGATGGTTTGGGCGCCATCACGGGGGATGGTTCGGATTTCGATCTGGGATTCCTCGAATACACGGGGCAGCCATGGGGCGTGGCACCCTTTATGGATACCCAATTGGAGACCGCCGTGTTGGGTGTATTACCTGGGGCGGAGCCGCCCATACCCGTCAATGAATTGCTCACGGTGACGGAATTGGATGCGTCTTCCCGGAACATTTCAAGCCTCTGGGGAATCGAATATGGCCTCCATCTGGAGACCCTGGACCTTGGCAACAATTCGATCACGCAACTGGCCCCGCTTTCCGGCTTGAACAACCTGAATTGGCTGGATGTGCACCAGAACCAACTTACGGACATCCGCGCCCTGCTCGCGAACACCGGCTTGGGCGGCGATGACTTCCTCGACCTGCGCGGCAATCCGCTCACGGAGCAGGCGGTGTGCGAGGACCTGCCGGCGCTGGTGGCGCGGTTCACCAGCCCGGACCATGTCCTGTATGACCAATGGTGCGGCCCGCAAGCCCGTTTAACCTTGACCGTTGATGGCGTAGGCCAAGTCAGCCCGAAACCCGGCATTACGGTATTTCATCCGGGGGACCATGTGCTGCTCTCCGCCTTGCCCATGCCGGGCAGCGGATATGCGTTCCACTACTGGGCGGGGGATGTCTCTTCAGAAAATCCACTGGTTGATCTGGTCATGGATACGGATAAATCCGTCGCCGCGGTATTCGTGAATCAAGGCGAAGAGACCCATACCCTGACGCTAGTGCGGGCCGGGGACGGGGAGGGCGATCTGGCGCCCGGCGAAGGGGTATTCACATATATTGCGGGACGCACTGTGCCGATCAGCGCCACGCCCATCGCCGGGGATGTGTTTGCGGGATGGAGCGGCGATTTCACGAGTGCGCACCCCGATGAAACGATTTTGATGGATGCGGACAAAGTGGTCACGGCAACGTTTCTGCGGAACTATGTCACTCTCGATATCGCCATCACGGGCACAGGCTCCACC
>CAYXPO010000910.1:0-2015 GCA_964466925.1 uncultured Nitrospirales bacterium | reverse complement strand
ATTTTCAGATGCGGCGGCCCATCATTGAACCAGAAGGAGAACCGTTGGAAATGGGAGAAATCCATCTGCGCCTGGCGGACAAACTGGGTCTCATCCCGCCCATTCCGGAAAAGCTCTATAAAGCAGCCGAGGAAAGTCACGCAGCTTTTGGACAGGCGCTGATGGAATATGCCTTGACGGAACCGAAGGCCATGAAGGCCATGCCGTTCATTTTAGGAAAAACGCTGGGAAAAGCCATGGGGTCCGTTCATCTGGCTGCCCTCTGGGGCATGCTCCAGACAGTGCCCAAATCGTTCCGCAAAAACGCCACCCGAGCCGGATTTACGCCGGGCATGGAACTGGGGGAAGAACTGTTTCAGAAGATCATCAATCACCCCGAAGGGATCTGGGTCGGGCAGATGGACCCGGAGGAAAACCTCGCCAATGTCCGGACGGAGGATGGAAAAATCAACCTCGTAATTCCCGAACTTCGGGCAGAACTGGAAAACCTCAATTCGGAGCACGAGGAAGCGGAATTAGCGCCGGATCCCGCCTATCCTTTCGTGCTCATGGCGGGCAGGCATTCTAAAATGAACGCCAACACCCTGATGCGCGATCCGGCATGGAATGAAGGAAAACGCTATTCCACCTGCATGATGCATACCGCCGACGCCGAAGCATTGGGTTTGAAAGACGGTCAGATGGTGCGTGTAACCACAGAAGCCGGCACGGAAGAAATTGAACTCGAAATCACCGACACCGCACACAAAGGTCATGTCGTGATCCCGCACGGCTTTGGCCTGGTGTATAACGGTGTGAAACACGGTGCCAATGTGAACCGGCTCACTAAAAACACGCACCGCGACCAGTTCGGCACGCCGCTGCACCGGTATGTAAACTGCAGGATAGAGGCAGTTTGACGCCGGAAACTATGTATGATTGGGCAAGTATTTTAAAAAAGTCATTCCCGCGAAGGCGGGAATCCAGAAATATACCGGATACAGGATTACCTGATAACCTGAAGGTCACACGAGGTTACGCGAGGTCACGCATCAAGTCCGGCAGGACGTTCTTGGTCAAGCCTCATTCTTGATGTAATAATATTTAAGGAGAAAATCATGAGTGAAATGGTAAAAATCAACATTGCCGACCACATTGCGGATGTCCGCTTCAACAGACCCGAAAAATACAACGCGCTTAGCTTTGACATGATTGACGCCATGGCCGCGGCTATCGACCGTCTGGCCAAAGAACCCGGAGTTCGGGTTGTGGTCATCTCCGGCGAGGGCAAAAGCTTTTGTGCCGGGTTGGATATTGAGAACTTCGCCGCCATACAATCCGGAGAAAAAAGGTTCCCGAATCTGACGGACCGCTATAAAGACAAAATTTCAAACATCTATCAGCACATCGGTTATGGATGGAAAGAGCTGCCAGTACCCGTGATTGCGGCCATCCACGGCGTCACAATGGGCGGCGGCTTTCAGATCGCCATGGGTGCCGACATCCGCTTCTGCACGCCTGAGGCCAAATTCTCCATCATGGAAATGAGATGGGGTCTGATTCCGGACATGAGCGTGACCCAGACCATACGTGATATCGTATCCATCGACGTGGCCAAGGAACTGATCAAAGAAGGCGTCAAGTTGGTGATTACCACCATATCAGATTTAATTAAAAGCCTGACCACCAACGTGCTCAAAGCGATTCTCAAGGCGGTTCTGCGGGAAAGCATCATACAGGTCTTGAACGAAATCCTGCCCGAGGATCTCTTGTTCTACATGCCGCTGATCGGCATTGTGGCGGACTGGCTGGCCGCTGGCCTCACGGAAATGATCATGGGAGATAATAAAAAAGGGTTTTTCGGGGGTCTCTGGGATTCCGTGAAGGAGTCCTTTGGGGTGGCCAAGGGGTTCGGCTTGGTGCAGTTTATGACCTCGACCGCCATGCGCGCCGGTCTCGCTTTTTTGGTGCAGTCCCTGTTCATCAACAGCAAGGAAGAAAACGGCTACAAGGCTGCGCAGGACCGCCGGGCCGGG
>CAYXPO010000909.1:0-2017 GCA_964466925.1 uncultured Nitrospirales bacterium | reverse complement strand
CGGGCATGTTGTGCTGCCGGCCAAGAGTTGCTACAATTTGCCCGTAGTTTTCCACGGTGTGAATTGCATGCTTGCGAGGAAAGGGAGGAGTGTATGAACGCGGTTCCGATTGTGATAGGGGCGTTGCTGCTCACGGTGTTGGCCTATCGTTATTACAGCGCCTTTATTGCCGCGAAAATCCTGGTCTTGGATGATCGCCGCAAAGTCCCCAGCGAAACGTTGCGTGATGGCACCAACTACCATCCCACGAATAAATATGTGTTGTTCGGGCACCATTTCGCCGCCATTTCCGGCGCGGGACCGTTGATTGGCCCTGTACTGGCCGCGCAGTTTGGCTATGCCCCCGGCCTCCTCTGGCTGATGCTGGGCGCGGTCATTGCGGGAGGCGTGCATGATTTCATGATCCTCGTCGCCTCCGTGCGCCGGGACGGCAAGTCGCTTGCGGAGATTGCGCGCCATGAAGTCAGCCCGATGGCCGGGGCGATTGCCTCCGTGGCCGTCATCATCATCATTATCGTGGCGCTCGCGGGATTGGGCCTCGCCGTGGTCAACGCCCTCGCGGAAAGTTCCTGGGGCACGTTCACCATCGCAATGACAATCCCGATGGCGCTGCTGACCGGCCTGTGGATGTACCGCATCCGCCCGGGGAAAATCGCCGAAGCCAGCGCGGTCGGCGTCACCGGCGTGCTTTTGGCCGTGATCCTCGGCGGAATGGTTCCCGGTTCGTTTCTGGCGCCCTATTTCACATTGTCCCGGAACGGCATTATAATCGCCATCGCCCTCTATGGCTTCATTGCCTCCGTACTGCCCGTGTGGATGCTGCTGTGCCCGCGGGACTACCTGAGTTCCTACTTGAAAATCGGGACCATCGCTCTTCTGATCGGCGGGGTGTTCATGGTGCATCCCACCCTGAAGATGCCCGCGCTGAACGTGCAGTTCATGCATGGCGGCGGCCCCATCATTCCCGGCCAGTTGTTCCCCTTTCTCTTTATCACCATCGCCTGCGGCGCGGTTTCCGGCTTCCATGCCCTCATCGGCTCCGGCACCACCCCGAAGATGATTACCAAGGAATCGGACACCCGAATTATCGGGTTTGGCGCGATGATGACGGAATGCATCGTGAGCGTCATCGCCCTGATCGCCGCCTGTTCGCTGTTCCCGGCGGACTACTTCGCGATCAACGTCGCCCCCGAGAAATTTGCCGCCCTGAACATGACCCCGGTGAACTTGGCCGAACTCTCCAAGGAAGTCGGCGAAAATGTCGCGGGGCGTCCCGGCGGTGCCGTGTCGCTCGCCGTCGGATTCGCCCAAATCTTCTCCGGCCTCCCCGGCATGAAAGCCCTCATGTCCTATTGGTACCACTTCGCCATCATGTTCGAGGCCCTCTTCATCCTCACCACCATTGACACCGGCACCCGCGTCGGGCGGTTCATGGTCCAGGAATACCTCGGCCGCCTCTATAAACCTTTCCAGAAAACCGACTGGATGACGGGCACCCTGATTACCAGCGCCTTTGTCGTGGGCGCGTGGGCCTACTTCATCTGGAGCGGCACCATCTCCACCATCTGGCCCATGTTCGGCACCGCCAACCAATTGCTGGCCACCACGGCCTTGGCCATCGCCACCACCGCCATCATCAACGCCGGGAAAGCCCGCTATGTTTGGACCACCTTCATCCCGCAAATCTTTCTGACCATCACCACCCTCTATGCGGGGTACCTGAACGTGGCGCACAATTATCTTCCCTTGGCCAAACAACCCGGCAAGTTCATGGTGGGAACCATAGATTGCGTATTGACCATTATCATCATGCTGTGCGTTGTGGTGGTCATCCTCGAATCCTTCCGCCGCATCCACAAGGTTCTCGTGCTGAAACAATACACCCATTTTGGCCAGCCCCTCCGGCTCGACGAACCGGGCGCCACCCTTCCGGACTATGGCGAGGCTTGATAATTTTTTCTTTTGTATTTGATCACTTTCTGCCAGAATGGACATGGTATCCTGACAAAGGACAATG
>CAYXPO010000908.1:0-2020 GCA_964466925.1 uncultured Nitrospirales bacterium | reverse complement strand
CGCCACCGTGGGATGAATATCCACCAGAAACGGCTCCATGTGCCGGTCTTTCTTGTTGGGGGCCAGCGAAAAGAAGTCCAGCGTGCTCAGGTTCGACGTGCCCAGCCCGGAAAAGCGCACCGAACTCTCATGATGCCCGGTCCGGGTCACCACCGCGCCCGGATGCGGATCGTCGTCCAAAAACGTGCCCAACCGCACGCCCAGCCCGCGCGCGATGCGCAGCAACGGCGCCAGCGACGGCACCAGATGGCCCGATTCCAACTGGGCAATCACTTCCGGATGGCACTGGCATTGTTCCGCAAGTTCCTCCACCGATAAATCCCGGACCTCGCGCAGTTTCCGGATTTTCTCCCCGATGCGTTTATGTTCCGACATGCCATCGCTCCTTTTTCTCATTTCCGCGGGCCTTCCACGCCGCTGGGGCCCACTTAATCGCTGTTTTCACGGAGTGAGTATGGCACTTGTCTCCAAGTGCAGTCAAAACCCGCTTCGATCCATTCGGTTGATCAGGCCCCCGGCCCCGGTATACGATGCTTTTTGTGATCAACATGAAAGGAGGATAGCGCTATTCGGGTCTGCGTGATTGGCATGGGCTATGTCGGCGTGCCGCTGGCGGTGGAATTCGCCAAGGCGGGGCTGGATGTTCTCGGCATTGACGTGGATGCGGAAAAAGTTGCCGCGCTGAATGCCGGGCGCTCTTATATCCTCGACGTGTCCGATGAAACCATCGCCGGGCTGGTGTCCCTGGGCACCTTGCGCGCCACCAGCGATTTCAGCGTGCTGGCCCACGCGGACGCGGTCTGCATCTGCGTGCCCACGCCCCTGCGAAAGAGCCAAGACCCCGACATCTCCTTCATTGTCAGCGCGGTGGACGCCATCCAGGCCCATCTCCACCCCGGAATGCTCATCGTGCTCGAAAGCACCACCTATCCCGGCACCACCGAAGAACTCGTGCTTCCGAAACTGGAAGAAACCGGCCTCAAGGCGGGCGTGGATTTCTTCCTCGCCTTTTCCCCCGAGCGGGTGGATCCCGGCAACCGCCAATACCTTACCCGCAACACCCCGAAAGTCATCGGCGGCGTTACCCCCGCCTGCACCGAAAAGGCCATCGCGCTTTACCGCCACGCCGTGGACCAGCTTGTCCCCGTCTCCAACGCCCGCACCGCCGAAATGGTCAAACTCCTCGAAAACACTTTCCGCGCCGTCAACATCGGCTTGGTGAACGAACTCGCCCTCATGTGCGGACGCCTCGGTGTTGATGTCTGGGAGGTCATTGATTCCGCGAAGACAAAACCCTTCGGGTTCATGCCCTTTTATCCCGGACCCGGCCTTGGCGGCCACTGCATCCCCATCGATCCGCTGTATCTATCCTGGAAACTCAAAACCCTCGACTACACCGCGCGGTTTATCGAGTTGGCGAGCACCATCAACTCCAGCATGCCCCAATACGTCGTCGAGAAAATCACGGAAACCCTCAACCGCGTGCGCAAAAGCGTCAACGGCAGCAAAATCCTCGTGCTCGGCGTCGCGTATAAACGCAATGTCAGCGACACCCGCGAATCCCCCGCCCTCGACATCCTCGGCCTGCTCCAACGAAAAGGCGCCGAGGTCTCCTACACCGACCCCCACGTTCCCGAACTCGACCTCCCCGGAGGCGCTCTCCAAAGCTACGACCCCGAACAAGGCTATGCCGCGTTCGATCTCGTGATCATCGTCACCGACCACAAAGCCTTCGACTACAAACGCCTCCTGCGCGAAGCCCCCCTCGTCTTCGACACCCGCAACGCCACCAACGGCCTGCCCATACCGGACTCCTGCACGGTGGTGAAGCTGTAGCCGGGTCCAAACAAATAAATCGAGACATTCATCGGGGCCGGCAATCCGTCTGCGAGGTGGAAAGTTCGTGCTGCCTCTACGAATGAAAGAGACACACGGCGCAAACACACAGCGCACCGACGGTGTCCATTAACCCATCTTCCGCAATAGGTTCCCAGAAAATGCATAAACAGGCTGTTTAACC
>CAYXPO010000907.1:0-2022 GCA_964466925.1 uncultured Nitrospirales bacterium | reverse complement strand
AACCGGGGGACACGCGATATACCAGCCACCCCAGCACCCCCACCGGCGTCATGACAATCTGCCGCCGGCGCTTTTTAATCAGTTTCAGGATCAAATCCGCCGCATGGGCCTGCGTGTGATGCGCGGGACGGTCCGGAGGCGTGAGCGAGCCGTCCGCCGCCAGGATGCGTTTTTCCGGATCATGTTCGGTGAAGCCCAGATACACCACGCCCACGTGAACGCCCTTTGGGATAAGCTCGATGCGTAAGGATTCGACGAGTCCCGTCAACGCTTTTTTGGTGGCGCAATACACGGAAGCGCCGGGCAGGCCAAACAGGCCCGCGATGCTGGAAATAAACACGAGGCTCCCCTTGGCCGCGATAAGGTGCTGGACCGCCGCACGGGACAGGTACAGGCCCCCAAGAAGATTGGTCGCGGTTACTTGACGGCAGACCTCGGCGGAAAGCTCGGAAAAATGGCCCCGCATCGAAACCCCGGCATTGTTAATCAGCATGTCGAGGCGTCCGAAACGC
Source organism: uncultured Nitrospirales bacterium (assembly GCA_964466925.1). Lineage (GTDB taxonomy): Bacteria > Hydrogenedentota > Hydrogenedentia > Hydrogenedentales > CAILVY01 > CAILVY01. The sequence goes on along the minus strand of CAYXPO010000907.1, from coordinate 1,510 downwards.
TCGATGGCCACTTGAACTGTCCGTTCCGCATCTTCCAGGTTTCCGATATCTCCCGCCACCGCCTCCACGGTGCCGCCCAGACGCTCGATATCCTCTTTTGCCTTTTGCAGGCGCGCCGCGCCGCGCGCGGTAATCACCACATTGACACCGCGCAGGGCCAGTGCCCGCGCCGTGGCGAATCCCACCCCCCGGCTCCCTCCGGTGACAATCGCCACCTTCCCCTTGAAACATCCCGCATCCAGATCAAGGTGGCCATATTCCCGCAGGGCGCGAATCGAATCCTCAATTCCGGTTTCCAGCGGTGTTTGCGGCATATCCAGTTCGCGGATGGCCTTTGCAGAACTGTAATACGCTTCAACAAGCGAGAAACGCGCCAAGTCCTGATTGAACTTGAGTTTCCTCTTCAGTAGGCGGCCCAGAAATGTTGCCAGCCGCCCCGCGAAGAGAAGCACCTTGCCGGGGAGCACGTAACGGGGCGAAGAAACGCCGGCAATCTTCGCCACCGATGAAAAGAACTCACGGTAACACGCATTTTGTCCGCCGAGCAGATAGGTTTCGCCGGTCTTGCCCTTTTCCAATGCGGACACCATCGCGCGCGCCACATCCGGCGCATAGGCGAAACTGCGCCCTCCGGGCGCGGTGAACATCAAGGGACGCTCGATGTATTGCCGGACCAATTCGCCGCCGCTCGGACGGCAATCGTAAGGACCCAGCAGAAAGGTTGGCGCCACAATGACGGCGTCCAGACTGCGCGTGCGCACATACTCCCGCACAAGCTCCGCCGCGCGGTGTTTCGATTCCATGTACGCCACCCCTTGGTAAACCCCGGGGAAACCGCCCGTTTCGTCCCCGGGCGCGGATAGAGTTCCCGGTTCCATGCAGGAAGCGGAGCCCACAAACACCAAACGTTTCACGGAAGCCGCGAGGCAGGCCTCCAATATGCGCCGGGTGCCTTCAAGATTGACGTTCCATACCAGCGTTTCATCCGCCCAGAGGTCCGTGATGGCCGCGCAATGAAACACGCCGTCACATCCCGCCAGGGCATCCGCCACTGAAAAGTGTTCATCCAGGAGATTGCCTTCCACCGTTTCGATATCCAGGCCTTCCAGCGTGCGTGAGGGACTGCCGGGATAAATGATGCACCGCACCGCATATCCCTTGGCCAATAATTCCCGCACCAGATTGCTTCCCAGCAGGCCGTCCGCACCCGTTACCGCGACTCTCACGTTCATTTCCTCCTTACGCGTGTTCCGTCCGGGCGATAATTTCATCCTGGATTTCATGGCCCAAATCCACGAAATACGTGCTGTAGCCGCCCACCTTGATGATCAAATCCCGGTATTCGTCCGGTTTTTCCTTCGCCGCCCGAAGCATTTCCGCGCTGGCCACGGTCGGCTGCATTTGCGCCCCGCCCATGGCGAAATAGGCCCGCAACAGCGACACCCACTTCGACCGTGTGCTTACATCCCTGCCCAGCGCGGTCGGGTGAAAGCGGACATTCACCGCGCAC
>CAYXPO010000906.1:0-2035 GCA_964466925.1 uncultured Nitrospirales bacterium | reverse complement strand
GAAGCCTGTACTCGGCGGACAGGATGAGCCCCCGGAGGCGGCATCGCTTGCGCCCCTTCCGGACGAGATGCCGGGCGGTGCTCCGGGAGAACGCGGGAAACGGTGGCGCGGCGAAAAAAACCTGGACGCCGATACCCGCGCGCTTCTGGAAGAGGTGATGATCGCCCGCATGTCGCAGGAACTCGCCCTTGATGACGAGCAAACCGTTCTCATGGTGCGCCGCTTCAGCCAATTTCGGGAACAAATGCGTGAACTGCGAAAGCAACGCGCGGAATTGGCCAAGGAAATGCAGGCGCTTGTCCGGCAGGATCAGGGCGGCGGTATTGACGAAAAACTCAAAACATTGATGGATATTGATGCGAAAATCGTGCAGGCGCGGCTCGAAGCGTTTCGGGCCGTCTCCGCCGACCTGACCGCCTGGCAGCGCGCCAAACTGTATCTCTTTATCGCGGAGTTCGAGAATGAAGTGCGCGGGCTCATGCAGAAGGCGCGCGAGCAAAAGCGCATGCGCAATGGATGGGGCGCCGGCCCCGTGGATTCCGGCGGGCAAGGCGAAAAAGGGCCCGCCGGTTTCCACGGAAAAGGCCGGGGTGGACGCGGTCAAGGCGGACCGGGCGATCAACCCTGACGGAGGCACCGCCCGGGAGAATTCCCGGATACTGTTATCTCCGTAAAAAACTGGCCTAAAAAAAGTGAAAAAAGGCTTGACATTGCCTCGTGTTTACGTGGTAGAATGTTTACCTGTCGGTAGGTAAACAACTTTAACTTGGGTTTTTAACAAGGGTGGTTAGCCATGGCACAAAAACAAGACGCAGAAAAAGACAAAGCAATGGCATTGGCGGAAGACGCTCGTGAATCCGAATGGAAGTTCCCGAGCTTTACCGCGGAAATGTTCAAAGGCAATTTCCGGTGGGATTTGGTGCATCCATTTCCGATGCAACCCGCGGAAGACAAGAAGATCGGCGACGATCTGATGGAGAAGACGAAGAAGGTGCTCGAAGAGTGCCTGGATCCGATCCAAGTGGACAAGACGGGTGAGTATCCGAAGGAGGCCCTGCAAAAACTGGCGGACCTGGGCCTGTTCGGCATGAAAATCTCAAAGGACTACGAAGGGCTTGGGCTGTCGGTAACGAACTACGCCCGCATGCTGGGGTTTGTGGGCTCGTACTGCCAGAGCACGGTGACGTGGCTCTCCGCCCACCAGAGCATCGGCGTTCCGCAGCCGCTGAAAGACTTCGGCACGGAAGCACAGAAGAAAAAGTATTTGCCGCGCCTGGCCAAGGGTGAGATTTCGGCCTTCGCGTTGACGGAACCGGACGTCGGTTCCGACCCCGCCCGCATGACCACCAGCGCCACACTGTCCGCGGATGGTGAATACTATCTGCTGAACGGCGACAAGCTGTGGACCACCAACGGCCCGGACGCGGACATCATCGTCGTGATGGCGAAGTCCGGCGCGCGCAAAATCGGGGACGTCGAAATTCCCGAAATCAGCGCGTTCATCGTCGAAACCGACTGGCCGGGCGTCGAAGTGGTGTCCCGCTGCAAGTTCATGGGCCTGAAGGGCCTGTCGAACGGCTGGCTGCGCTTCACGGATGTGAAAGTGCCCAAGGAAAACATCATCGGCAAACCGGGCATGGGCCTGAAGATCGCCCTCACCACCCTGAACACCGGGCGCTTGGGCGTGCCGGCGGCGGGCGCAGGCGGCTGCAAGAGTTTCATCTTTGACGCCGCGCGTTGGGCCAGAGAACGCGTGCAATGGGGACAACCCATTGGCCTGCACCAGTCCATCTCGAAGAAACTGGCCGATTTCATTTCGTACACCTACGCCATGCAGGCGATGGTCTACCTGACCTGCTCGTTCGCGGACAAGAAGAACGCGGACATCCGCCTCGAGGCCGCCGCGGCCAAGTATTTCTGCACCGAACGCGTGTGGTACACCCTCGACGACCTGCTCCAGGTCTTCGGCGGGCGCGGCTACGAAATGGCCGAATCCCTCTACAACCGGGGTGAAAAACCCATCTGGGTCGAGCGC
>CAYXPO010000905.1:0-2035 GCA_964466925.1 uncultured Nitrospirales bacterium | reverse complement strand
TTCCAAGCTGCCCATTTCCATCATCCCCAACGCGGGACTGCCGGTTTCGGAAGGCGGCAAAACGGTGTTCCGGTTTGAAGCGCGGCGTTTCGCGGACTTGTTGCGCCATTTTGTGGAAACGTATGGAATCAACATCGTGGGCGGCTGTTGCGGCACCACGCCCGATCATATCCGGTGTCTTGCAGAGGCGGTGAAAGGGTTAAGACCCAAGACGCGGACCCCGGAGCCCGGCCTGTATGTGTCCGGCCTGCAAAACGCGGTCCTGCTCGACAGCTCCTCGACGCTGATTCGGTTTGGCGAGCGTCTGAATGCGCGCGGCTCGAAAAAGGTGCGGGACGCGGTGGAGAATGAGCGCGGACTCGATATTGACGCGCTGGAAGAGGTGGCGCGGGAGCAGGTGGAAGGGCTGGGGTGCGAGGTAATTGACGTATGCATGGATTCCAATGTGATTAACACGGTGGAGACGTTGAAGGAGGTGGTGTGGCGGTTGAACACGGATTTCCCGGGGGCCATGTGCTTGGATTCCTTCCAAGTGGACGCGCTGGCGGAGGCCGTGAAGACCTATCCGGGACGTCCGCTGATCAATTCGATCTCGATGGAAGAATGTGCGCCGGGCGTGCTCAAGCTGGATGCGGTCATCGAGGCGGTGGACGCGCATAATCCCCTTTACGTGGCGCTATGCACAGGGCCGAAAGGACCTGGGGCCACCGCCGAAGAAAAGCTGGACCTCGCCGTGCAAATTATTGGGCGCGCGCACGAAAAATACGGCGTGCCGCCGGACCGGTTGTTTGTGGACTGCAATGTGTTTCCCATCGGGTCGGAGTCGGTGGAAGGGGTGAATTTCGCCATGGAGACCATCACAGCCATCCGGCAACTCAAGCAGCAGTATCCCACGGTGCACACGACGCTCGGGGTGGGCAACCTTACGGCCGGCCTGGCCCAAAAACCCTACATGCGCACGGTGCTTACCTCCGTGTTTCTGGATGAAGCGCGCAAGGCAGGGCTGGATGCCGCCATCCTGAATCCGAATCATTATGTGTTTGTGGCTGACCTGGACCCGGGGGATTATGCGTTGGGGCGGCGCGTGGTGCTGGAACGTGACATGGATGCTTTCGCGGAATTGGAGGGGATTGCACAGGCCAAGAAAGGCGGCGAGGCGCAGCACCGCACAACCTATGACGATTTGCCGGCGGACCAGGCTATCTGCGAGAAGATCAAAGATGGGTTCAAGGAACGGGAAGCGGGACGTTTCACCTTCAAAGGCCGCGAGTATGCGTATACGGACCGCATAGTGCCGCACGTGGCCCAGGCGATGGAGCGGCATGCCCCGCTGGATTTCATCAATCAATTTCTGATGGCGGCCATGCAGGATCTCGGCGACGGCTTTGGGCGGGGCGAGGTGTCGCTGCCGCATTTGCTGCGGTCGGCGGACGTCATGCGGCACGCCATGGGCTTTATTGAAACTTACATGCGCAATGAATCGGGTGTCGAGTTGGAGGGCGAAATCCAGTACAAGGGGACGGTGGTCATGGGCACGGTGTATCAGGACGTGCATTCCATCGGGAAGGACCTCGCGCGCACGCTGCTGGAAAATTACGGGTACCGCGTGATTGATTTGGGCGTGATGACGCCCCTGCAAAAATTCATCGACGCCGCGAAAGAACATCATGCGGACGCCATCGGCATGTCTGCGCTTCTGGTGCAGACCTCGAATCACATGATCACCGTGTCGAAGATGATGCAGGAACAGGGACTCGATATTCCGGTGCTGATCGGCGGTGCGCCCGTAAGCGTGCGGCATGCGGCGTATGTGGCGCTGGCCGGCCAGGAGGACCGCGCCAAGATGCGCCCGGATGTGTTCTATTGCCGCACCGCCATGGACGGCGTGAATGTCATGAATGCGATCATGAGCCCAACCCGCCGGGAGGCGTTTTTCCGTGACAACAAGGCCAAGCTTCTCAAGCGGCTGGAACATGCGGAACAGCGGGCCTCCGAAGAGGAGGCGTTGCTGGCCACGTTGCCGCGGCGCGTCATT
>CAYXPO010000904.1:0-2039 GCA_964466925.1 uncultured Nitrospirales bacterium | reverse complement strand
GCAGGGATTGCGCGGCCTCGAAGGTGAAATGGATGCGTTGGGGCAGTCCCAGCACCGGGTCCGGGGCCAAGCACACCGGGCGGTAGGCCAAATCGCCCAGAAGGCTCACGGAAACCCCCTGAAACCATGCGGGCCAGGGGCGCACATGCGCTTCGATCCAGTGCTTGACCCCCGCCAGCGAGGTGTCCGATTCGAATCCCGGCAGGTCGTTCAAACACGCATGGTCCAGGATGTCGTTCAAGGGGCCGAAGAGCCGCTTCAATTCGGCAAAATCCACCACCCACCCGAAACCGGCATCCACTTCGCCCGCGGCGAGTATCTCGACCTTGTAGCTGTGCCCGTGCAGGCGCTGCTGCGCCGCGCCGCCCGCGGGATTGCGGTGGGCGGCCTCAAAACACATGATTTTCCCCAGATGCGCCTTCATTTATACACCTCGCGTTTCCGGCGGCCAGACATACTTGTGCAGCGGGAGCTGGAACCGCACGGGAAGTGCATCCTCCAATATCCACTCCACGATAGGCTTTGGAGGAATCCGATCCAGAACCGGCGACAACAACACGGCGTGGCACTGTTCATGCACGGCATGTTCACGAATCACGCCGCGGGCCCATTCGTAATCCCGGCGGCTCGCAAGGACAAACTTCACTTCGTCCCGTTCGCGATTCAAGACCGCCAAGTTCGGCCAATAATTCCGGTCCTCCATGCCGCTGTCCGGACATTTCAAATCCACGATTTTGATCACCCCCGCGGGGAGGGATTCAATCGGCAGCGAACCATTCGTCTCCACCAGCACGGTATGCCCTTCGTCCAGCAACCGTTGCGCCAATGCGGGACATTCCGCCTGCGCCAACGGTTCCCCGCCCGTGATCTCCACCAGCGTGAGGCGGTACCCCGCCACCGCCGCCACAATCTCCTTCACCGTCATGGCCTGCCCCCCGTCAAACGCATACGACGTGTCACACCATGCGCACCGCAGATTGCACCCCGTCAACCGCACAAACACGCACGGCGTCCCCGCCCAGGTTGATTCACCCTGGATGCTGCGAAAGATTTCGGTTACTTGCATGTGGTTCACCATGGACGCCTCGCCGCCGCACGTTTTACTCCGGTCCCCCTGATTCTACAATAAAACCATGGCACCGGCCCATCCAGCAGGGGAGCGGATAGGGGGGCGCGCCGGGAAGGAAGGGCGGGGTAATGTTGTGCAGATGGACGGCGTTGCCCTTCAGGATATCCGGGCCCGCCGCTCCCTCCGCGCCCAGCAGAACCAGGGCAAGAAAAAGTGCGTGGATCACGGCGGGGTCCTTTCGCGTTATCTTGGCGGATGATAACGAGAGACCCCGTAAATCCGCCGTGGGTTTCGGCCTACTTTTTCTCTTGCAAAAAGGCGTCCGCGTTTTCCTTCGTGATGAGTTCCACGCGGATTTTGACGTTCTTTTCCACGGGCCTGCCTTCCAGGTGGTCATAGATTTTCTGCGCGGCCACGCGGCCCATTTCACGCGGGAACTGGGCGGACGAGGAATACAATTTCCCGGCCTTGATCGCGGCCACGCCTTCCCCCGATCCGTCCACCGTCACCACCGTGACATCGTTCAGCTTCCCGGCGGATTCCAGCGCGGAAATCGCCCCCAGCGCGCTCGGATCATTGATGGGAAACACCGCGTTCACCTCGGGAAACCGGCCCAGCAAATCCCGCATCACCGGACGCCCCCCCTCCGTGGTGCCCTTGCCTTCCTGTGTGTCGAGAATCTGCATGTCCGGATACTTGGCGAGTTCCTCCTTGAATCCGTCCACGCGATCTATGCACGCTTTGTTTATGGAATGATGAAGAATGACCACCTTGGCCGGACGCCGCACCTGCGCCAAGGCGCGCGCCGCCAGACGCCCCGCCTCCACATTGTCCGACGCCACCTGGCACAACACCAGTTCATCATCCTTCACCGGCGCGTCCACAATGATGCTGGGCGTCCCCTTTTGCTTTGCCTGGATCAGGCTCCCTTTAATGCCTTCCCAGTTTACCGGATTGATGAACAACCCGG
>CAYXPO010000903.1:0-2042 GCA_964466925.1 uncultured Nitrospirales bacterium | reverse complement strand
GGGAGTGACCTTGCCGACCAGAAAGTCGCCGGGCCCCACTTTCGACCCGATGCGGATGATGCCGTCTTCATCAAGATTGCGCAGGGCGTCTTCGCTGACATTGGGGATATCGCGGGTTACTTCTTCCGGCCCGAGTTTGGTGTCGCGGGCCTCGAGTTCAAACACATTGATGTGAATGGAGGTGAAGACGTCGTCCTTGACGAGGTCTTCGCTGAGGATGATGGCGTCTTCGAAGTTATATCCTTCCCAGGGCAGGAACGACACCAGCACGTTGCGCCCGAGGGCCAGTTCGCCCTTGTCGGTGGCGGGTCCGTCGGCGATAATGTCGCCGGCATTGACCTTATCGCCTTTTTCGACGATGGGCCGCTGGTTGATGCAGGTGTTCTGGTTGGAGCGCGTGTACTTCTTCAGGACATAGACGTCTTCGTCGGAGCGGAAGGGGTTGTCCTGTTTCGTCTTCTTGGTGCGAATGCGGATCATTTCGCTGTCGGAATATTCGACCACGCCTTCGCGCTCGACGGTTCCGGAATTGCGGGCGGTCACCGCTTCGAGTCCGGTGCCGACCAAGGGGGCCTCCGCCTTGAGGAGCGGGACGGCCTGGCGTTGCATGTTGGAGCCCATGAGGGCGCGGTTGGCGTCGTCGTGTTCAAGGAAGGGGATCAGGGCGGCGGCGACGCTCACCAATTGTTTGGGCGACACGTCCATGTAGTCCACCTGTTCGGGCGGAACCTGGGGAAAGTCGCCGCGGTGCCGGCAGAACACGATGCGGCGCTGGAAGCGTCCGCGATTGTCCAGCGGCTCATTGGCCTGGGCAATGACATAATTGTCTTCATCGTAGGCGGAGAGCATTTCGATGTCTCCGCCGACTTTTCCATTTTCGGCCTTGCGGTAGGGGGTTTCGAGGAACCCGTACTCATTGATGCGGGCATAGGTGGACAGCGAGGCCATGAGGCCGATATTGGGGCCTTCGGGGGTTTCAATGGGGCAGATGCGGCCATAGTGCGTGGGGTGCACGTCGCGGACTTCGAACCCGGCGCGTTCCCGGCTCAAGCCGCCGGGCCCGAGGGCGCTCAAGCGGCGCTTGTGGGTCAATTCCGCGAGGGGGTTGATCTGGTCCATGAAGTGCGACAACTGGCTTCGGCCAAAGAAGTCTTTGATGACCGCGCTGATAGGCTTGGGATTCACAAGGCCCTGCGGCGTCAGTTGTTCATCATCCTGGAAATTCATGCGCTCGCGGACGGTGCGTTCCATGCGGACGAGTCCGATGCGGACCTGGTTCGCCAGCAGTTCGCCGACGGCGCGGACGCGGCGGTTGCCAAGGTGGTCAATGTCATCGAGCACGCCTTCGCCGTTGCGCAGTTTGACGAGGTATTGGAGGGTGGCGACGACGTCTTCCTTGGTGAGGGTCCGCACGTTCTGCGGAATCTGGAGGCCAAGCTTCCGGTTGATTTTGTAGCGCCCGACGGCGGCGAAATCATAACGGCTGGCGTCAAAGAACAAGCGTTGGAAGAAGGTGCGGCAGGTGACGTCGGTGGCGGGATCGCCGGGCCGGATGCGCGCATACATCTCGCGGTAGGCGTCCTCCTGGGTCATGGTGCGGTCGTGGGAGAGCGTCATGACGAGGGTGGCGTCCTTGGCGACTTCCTCGATATTCAGGATTTTGATGTCGGGGACATGGGATCGCATGATGCGGTTGATCGCGGTGGCGGTGAGTTCGGAGGCGGCATCGGCCAGGATTTCACCGGTCTCGGGATCAATGACATCGGCGGCCAGCCACGCGCCGAGGATGTCCTGCGGCTCGTGCGCGGCGCCGTTGACTTTTATTTTGGTGCGTCCGAAGGTGACCGTGTCAAAGGTGTAGAAGAGGGCAAGGATTTCTTCGGGTTCGATGTAGCCAAAGGCCTTGAGGAAGGTGGTGGCGAGGACTTTGGAGCGGCGGTCAATGGTGAGCCACAGGAAGTCATTGACGTCGTATTCGAATTCGAGCCATGCGCCGCGGTAGGGGATGATGCGGGCGGAGAGCAGGGCTTTTCCGTTCTGGT
>CAYXPO010000902.1:0-2043 GCA_964466925.1 uncultured Nitrospirales bacterium | reverse complement strand
CCGGATCAGCGTGTGAATGCCCCGGGACCGGGCCCAGTCCACCAGAAGTCCGCCGAATGTCACCACCTCGACATTGCCGAGGTGGCCCACGCTGCTTCGCGCCAGTTCCAGGCGCTCCGCCACGCTGAACAGGAGCGTCTTGCGGGGATCCTCGGCCACGGCCAGCGTCAGCTGGTCGAACACGTGCGCCGCACGCGCCGCCACATCCAGATGACCGAACGTCATTGGATCGAACGTGCCGGCATAGACGGCGCGACTCATGACTCCTCCTCGCCGGAACCCTCCGCCTCAATGGCCGCCTTCAACGGCTCGACAGGAGGCAGATGGGCCAGGAAACGCCGAAAAAAGAACGGGGAAATGAAGGCAAACCAAATGCCGTAGACAAACATCAATCCGGCCGAATAAATCGCCACCGGCGGGATGAACAGCATGACTACGCAGACCATGAAAGGAAACAGCACCTTCGGGTTCTTGGTCGGTTTCGAATAGCGCACATGCGACACCTGCAGCACCAGCATGGCCAGCACCGCCACCCAGAATCCCGTGGCCAACGGCCCCGTCTGGAGCGAAAGCAGCGGAATCTCCACCACTGAATGACTCTCCAGCGCAATCAGATAGGCCGCAACAAAACCGGCCGCGGTGGTGATGGGAAGCCCCAGAAATCCTCTCTGGCCCCGGTAGGGATCCACCACGCGGAACCGGGACAGGCGCGAAGCCCCGGAGGAGACATACAGAAAGGCCAGCACCAGCCCCCAAAACGGAACGGTCTGCAAACCACCGGGATAGAAGTAAAGGAGTACGGCCGGGGCAATGCCGAAGCTGGTGATGTCCACAAACGTATCCAGTTCCGCTCCGAAGCGGGTCTGCCCATGCAACAGACGCGCCAAGGTCCCGTCCAGCCCGTCCAGGATCAGGGAAACCAGAATCAATTGCGCCGAAAGGAGAAAGCGATCCTGACCCGCCGCCAGAATGCTGCCCATCCCCGCGCAAAGCGCGGCTAGGGTAAACATGCAGGGAATGCACCGGCGCCAGGGCTGGGCCATGTTATCCCCCCGCCTTTTTCAACCGGGCAATCACCGTCAACCCGGCCATCACCTGATCGCCGCGTTTCACTACCGCCTCGACCTCGTCCGCCGGAAAATACACATCCATCCGCGAGCCAAATTTCATCATTCCTAGCCGCTGGCCCTTCTCGACCCGCGCGCCCGCCTCCTGCCAATAGACCACCCGGCGCACCACCGGACCCACGATCTGCCGCTCCAAACACCGGGTCTTCTCCCCTTGGATCAGGATCGAACTGTGCTCGTTATATTCGGAAGACTTGGGATCCATGGTAAACAGGTGCCGTCCCGGCGTGTACCCCGCCTCCAAGATGGTCCCCCCCATGGAATGGCGATTCACATGAACGTTGAACGGACTTAAAAAAACGCTGACCCGCACCGCGGGACACTTCATAAAACGTTTCTCCTCCATGTATTCCACAGATCGAACCGTTCCATCCGCGGCGGAAACAAACTCATCCGGCCCGCAAACCGTGATCCGCTCGGGATCCCGGAAGAAGTACAGCATAAAAACACACCCCACCAAACCCAGCGCATAAAGCAGAACTGCCGTCACCCGGCAATGGGACTGGATCAGCATGCCCAGAATCAGACAGGCCGCCGGAATCCCGACAATCAACGAATAACCATCCTTTACGATCTTCATACGGGCCGAATCCTACCCCGCGACGCCTGCCTCCTGCAATCAATAAAACTGGACACCCTCCGTTCGAACAGGGCGTTTCCTCCATTTTTCCACTTTTTATAAAAAGTGGAAATTCGTCCTCCCCCTCCCCTCTCCAAGCCGGATTCTATTCGCGGTTCATTCCCCCGGCTGGCATCAACATCCTCTCACCAACGCGGTCGATCTGTCATCAGATATTGATCGCTGCCGGCAATGAAACGGCCATGAACCAAGGGAAAGTTGATCGGAACTTTTCCTGTGGCGAAGACCTGATACCAACTGTATTCCGGCGAAATTGGATCGGCCAGGCCGCGCACC
>CAYXPO010000901.1:0-2044 GCA_964466925.1 uncultured Nitrospirales bacterium | reverse complement strand
GTTTGGGGATACGTGGCCCCAGTGTTAACTGGATGAGGTGGTCCATTTTCTTTTCTTTGCTCTGAATCGGGCAGCCACGACTACAGTATTCACAGACGTGAGGCGAAAAAACTGGGATTACCCATTGAGACGCCAAACGATGAATTTTATGCGGACATCAAAGCCTTATATGATGATTTTGCCGCTGAATTAATATTGACAGAGCGGTGGAATCCCATGTATGATTTAGGGACGAACAGTCAACATTCCTATTCGAACAGACGTTGTTTGGTAGAGTCGGCTACTGGTGGTTGCTATTATTTGATATCCGAAGGAACTTTCATTAAACACGCACTGCCTGATAATCAGATTCAATATGAAGACCGACGGGATTTTGATGGGTGGAAATATGAAAAATCAATTAAATAGCACACACAAGTACATCAACTACATAGACTATACCAACTCCAGCGCCATACGACCGGTCACATCAAGCGCCCGGCCTGATTCTCTCGCCTCTGTTATTTGTAATCAAAAGATTACAATGCCCCCCCCGGTAAAACACTCGTTGATTGATCCTGCGTCAGTGAAACGCTGAGCCTTCTTTCAGGCCGATCCTTGGGCTACAACACCTATCCCTGCATATCCGCCTTGTTTGATGGCGCCATCCTTATCGGATGCGGGGGAAGGGCGAAGAGTGACGCACTTGCTCTTGAAATTATTTCGTCATTCTTGCTCAATACCTCTTGTACCCGGAGACCGTATTGCAGCGTTTGACACACTTAAAATTTGGGGTACTTCCGAGTCCATGCTGCCTACCCGGTGCTGCACCTTGTCCCGGCAGACCGCCGGGAAAAGAACTGATCCCATAACCACAACCGTATAAGGAGCCCAGGAATGCCTTCATTTACCGCCAGCGCCGCGCGGCGTATTGTTACCCCGGACCCGTTGTTGCCCGTTTCTCGGGGGGCGGATGCGTGTCGGCCCGCGCTTAGGAAACTGGGCGAACTTGAAGTGCGCGCTTTGGTCGTTGAGTCTGACGGCGTTCGCGTTGCCATGGCGAGCGTTCCCTTCCTTGGATTCCCGTCCATGCTTTGTCGGCGCGTCCGGGAGAAGGTGACGGGAATCCCGCCTGAGAACATCCTTATCGGCGCCACCCATTGTCATAGCGCTCCCGACCCCTATGGTTTTCCCAATGGCGACGGCGAATACGAAGTCAGTTTTCCTTATCTCTACGGGGTGTGCGACGCGCTGGCGGCGGCCATTAATGAGGCCGTTGCGACCCTGGAACCCGCCGTACTGCGAACAGCCGCGGGCGAGGCGCAGGGCAAAATCGCCTACAATTATTACGCGCCCGAATTGTATGACCCGCGATGCCATGTCATTCAATGCTTGAAACCCGGGGGGGAGGTCCTGGCCACGCTGGTCAACTATGCCATTCACCCGGAAATCCTGCTGCAGCAGGAAGTGTGCAGCCCGGACCTTGTGGGCCCGCTTTGCGACCGCATCGAGGAACTCGGCGGCGGCACGGCCCTCTTCATGAACAGCGCCCAGGGCGGCATGGTTACCGCCGATATCCGCACGCCGCAAGGCGATCTGGAGGACTGGTCCGAATGCCTTCGCATCGGTCATCTGCTTGCCGAGGAGGCGATGCGCATAGTGGACGGCGCGCCCCTTCAAACCAATCCCGCGCTCTGGGTGGGCGCCCAGACCATTACTTTCCCTGTCAACGAAATCATGGGTCAGATGATGTTGATGCTCCATCCCGAAAGCCGGGAGGGACGCAATGAGCCCTTCACCGAAATGTCGGCGCAACAGAACTTGGTCAACCTGGGCGACGCCCAGATCCTGACCATCCCCGGAGAAGCGCTGCCCAATCTGGGCTATTACCTGAAACGCAAGATGCGGGGCCGTCACAACCTGCTTTTCGGTCTTACCAATGACGCCTTCGGGTATATTCTCTCCCCCTATGATTACAACAGCTTCAAGAGCTACGAGTACATTTCCGCCACCAGTCTTCACGAGAGCATGGGGGAGATCCTGGTCAAAGAAAGCCTTGATTTCG
>CAYXPO010000900.1:0-2057 GCA_964466925.1 uncultured Nitrospirales bacterium | reverse complement strand
CGGTCTTACGACGATTACTGCCATACAAACCAAAGCACAAGATTTGCTTGTTGCGTATGATACGGCCAACACCGATGGGGCTTTTGGGTTGACTTTGGCCGAGGCCCAAACCGCCGTGTCTGCGTTGACCCCGCAGGAATTCGCCCAGATAAACCTTAACGGGGATAATGTTTTATCCCTCCATGAGCTTGTCTTGGTCACGCTCCCGGATGCATTTTATACCCCAGACCAAAATGAGGACCTTCACATCAGCCTTTCGGAACTCCTTCGAGTGATTCAATTTTACAATTCCGCCGAGCTTGGCTGCTTGGCTGGAACCGAAGACGGCTATCGTCCCGGCCCAGGCGCCCACGATTGTTTCCGGTATGCCGCGGATACCAATGCGGATTGGAGCATCAGCCTGAGCGAATTGCTCCGGGTCGTCCAAATCTTCAATTCTCCGGCATATTACTACTGCCCGAACAATGATTCCGAAGACGGCTTCTGCCTCGGAACCGCCCCGGAAACACCCCCAACCACTAATGGAACGCATGTCGTCCTCGGATACAACGAACTCGGCATGCACTGCATGAACCAGGATTTCTCCGAAATGATGATTCTGCCGCCCTATAATAATCTTCGGGCGCAGGTCATCCGGCGTGGCGAAGACCCCGTGATTGTCACCAGCGGCATTACAATTTCCTACAGCATCCCTGGCAACACCATCTCCTCCACGAAAACCAATTTTTGGGACTTTGTGCAGCCGTTGCTGGGGCTGACGCTTGCGCCCGATATGGGCTTGGCCGGATTTGGCATGTCTGGAACGATGACGGCCACCGGTGAAAATGATTGGCGGGCCACCGGCATCCCCATCACGCCCCTGATGGACTCGGGCGAGGAAAATGCCTATCCGCTGTCCTGGATTCTTGTGAAGAAAAACAATGTGAATGTGGCCTTTACCCAGGCGGTGGTGCCCGTGTCCTGGGAGATTAGCTGCAACCTCTGCCACACCACCCCCGGTATTTCCGTGGCCACAGACATTCTCCGCCGCCATGATTCCATGCATGGCACCGATCTGGAGAACAGCAAGCCCGTGTTTTGCGGGGGATGCCATGCCCAGGCCCCTCTTGGCACCACCGGCTCCCCTAGCCTTTCCAATGCCATGCACACCGCCCACGCCCCGCGCATGGGCATGATCTCCACGGATGTGACTTGTTACGCCTGCCATCCCGGCGTGCGCACCCGCTGCCAGCGCGATATCCACTTTTCCAACGGGATACAGTGCTCGGATTGCCACGGAACCATGACCGATGTCGGGAATCCTGCGCGAAGCCCCTGGGTGGACGAGCCACGCTGCGGAACCTGCCATGTCCGCGCCGGGTTTGAGTTTGAGCAAGCCGGAACCCTGTTCCGCGATTCCAAGGGGCATCATGGCGTGCATTGTTCCGCGTGTCACGGTTCGCCTCACGCCATCACGCCCACCGTCACCCCCAACGACAACGTGCAGGCCATTGCCTTGCAAGGCCATGCAGGGGTGATAAATACCTGTTCCGTGTGTCACATCATCACCCCGGATGACCCCTTCGATCATCGCGTGACCGAAGAAGGCGACGACAAATCCCAAAAACAGGATGAGTGAAGCGCAGCAAACCCCACGGGCATTGTCATTGCGGGGAGTCCCCGGCGAAGCAATCGCGGCATAGTGCCAAACATGTGCTCCGCCTTTTCATTTCAAAACCCCCAGCGACCGTCGCCCCTTCCTGCTTATTCTGTCTTTGCCGCATCTCCCGGTTGTGCCTCTTCCTTCGGCTTGAGGACAAACGTCACGTCCATCTGGTTCTGGTAGAACGCTTGGATCTTCGCAAAATCCGCCTCCAAATCTCCCGTGACCGGTATAAGCGGGCCAAATCCCCCCTGTTTGTTCTTGTAATCCATAAACGCCGGTAAAATGGGCACGCCCGCCCCCTGCGCCACAAAATAGAACCCCGTCTTCCAGTATTTTGCCTTTTTCCGCGTACCCTCCGGCGTAATCACCATGTACATGAAGTCCCTCTTTTTGAAGGCATCTATCATCTCAT
>CAYXPO010000899.1:0-2058 GCA_964466925.1 uncultured Nitrospirales bacterium | reverse complement strand
CGGTAACCTTTCAAAGGATTTGGCGGGATATGGATATGCAGCAAGCCTGGAAAGGAACGCTTTCCATATCCCCCGAGGGCGTCGCGACGATTAAGGGCAACCTGGCGGGCGCGGGTGGAGAAAATGAATTTGAGATGAAAAAGAGCACACCTGTCAGAAGCAATCAACCGAAACAGGATCGCATCAATTCCGGCGCAAGATTCAATTCGATTACCGGCCAGGTTGAAATCAGTCCTGATCCGGAGGAAGAGGATTGGATTCCGTGTACCCTTAAGACAGTCATCTATGTCGGCGACCACATCATGACCGGGGACAAGAGTACGGCGGTGATTGAATTTGAGGATATGAGCGTTTTTGTGATGCGAGAAAATGGAGAAATCACGATTGCGTCCCCACCAGGCCGTATAACCAAGGTGGGCTTGGTACTTGGAAGATTGTGGGCAAACACAAAAAGACTTTTTGCTGACGGGCAGATTGAGATCGAAATGGGCCAGGCTGTAGCGGGAATAAAGGGGACCACATTCGTCTGCGAACAGTTGGAGGATATGTCAACGCTCAAGGTGATTGAGGGAAGTGTCGAATTATCGCATCAATCCAGCGGCGAAAAGATCATGGTGCAGGGCGGCCAATTCAGTCAGGCCAATGATCGCCAAATACTGGGTGTTTGGCCGTTTGATGCCGACGTCGAGCAACGCGAATGGGATGACTTGGGCGCGCGTGGAGGGGCGGAACCGTCCGGCGGTAAACCCCTCGCTCCAACAGCCCAATCCCAGCCGGTCAGTCTCTTTGACAACAGCAACGCCGCTGCCGTGCGTAGCGGGCCGAACAAGCCTACCCGCTTTACGTTGTCCCAATCCGCGCGTCTCACCTATTTGCGCACGTATCATTATAACAACGGGGCGGGTACCGAACCCGGCACGATCGCGTTGCGCGACGAAAACGGCGTATCCTACGGTCCTTTTCCAACCAAAGGCATGGGAAGCGGTTCGGGTGTTCAGCCCATCATGTGGTATTGTGAGCCCAATATCGTTGTGCCCCCCGGCGTGTACACGATCATTGACTCTCAACCAGCCACATGGAGTTGTAATGATCAGTCCGATTCGGTTGGCATCGCCTGGGTGTCTGGCATTGTTCAGCTACTCCAGGATCAAAACCCGGATGATTCATCGCAGCCAACCCTGGGAGATCAAGACCTGGAAGCGATATTCAGCGCAACCCCGGAGGTATTCAAGGCGCGCTATCAGGGCCGAAAAATACTTGTTAAAGGGATTTTCCTTCAGGCGGAACATGCGAGCCGTCGGGTTATTGTGGAAGTTGGGGAGGGTTTTCGGTTGAGTGGGGCGCAGATCGAAAACGGAACGCCGAATGCATTTGAATCGGTGGCAAGTTTTACGCCCGTATGGATTTCTGGAATTATCTACCGAAAGCAAGCGGATCCGGATTTTCATGGAATCCAATATCTGATTTTGGAAGAGGGAGGAGAATTTGGAATTCAATGATTCTCCTCAATGCTAGATGGCGCCTAATGACGGCCTGACAGGTAGGTTGCTACGCTCCACCCTGGAGGCCCGGCGTCAGGCGTAAATGGAACCGCTACCACAATTCCCGTATCGCCGAGATCTATCAGGGAGAGTGAGACTGCGTGCGAGTGCTGCGGCAGAGCCCGCGGGACAGTCTATGCAGATGTGACCTGCGCGGTTGACGCTCCCAAGTCGCTATGCCCGAGGTGTATTGCGGATGGGGCGGCCGCGGAGGAGTACGATGCTTGCTCTGTCGACGCCTATTTCCGCGACGACGAAATGAATGAGATCACCCTGTCGGCTGAGGCCCGCCGCAACGTCTTTTCGCGGACTATCGAATTTGCCTCCTTCAATCCGATCGGCTGGGGGATTCATTGCGGAGAGCCCGCTGAATATTTCTCGGAAACGAGCCTTATGATAGGGTCTTTGAGTGCCGCAACTGCCATAAGCGGCACATCATTCAGGATATCGACCGGGGCAAAGGCCACGCTCGACGCGGACGCCCAAACCCTGACCATCGACGAACACGCGCTATTAT
>CAYXPO010000898.1:0-2058 GCA_964466925.1 uncultured Nitrospirales bacterium | reverse complement strand
TCCCTCCTTTAACCAGCAAATCGGAGAATGAAGCAAGATTCACCTTCAATTCCGGAATCCGGGGGGCGGGGCCATCGAGCCGGATGACCACGGGCTGCTGGTTGTACACCACCGTGGCCGACACCGGCGCGAACACATTTGTCTTCGTGCCCAGCGCCACTTGCACGGTCAAAGGCGCGCCCTTTTTCTTTTCCACATACTCGCCCGCGGCGATGACCGCGCCGCTCAAATTCAAATCAGCGGTAAAGCCGCCTTTGGGATAACCGCCGGTCATGTGCAGCGATGCCGGACCGGAGGCATGGATGGCCGCGGGAAGCACGGGGCGCAGGGAATCCACCGGGATTTCGGAATCCACTTCGAGGGCATCCAGTACAACGCCGTCCTTTCGCTGGTCAAAATACAGTGTGGCGTTCAGCGGGGGGGCGCCCTGCCGTTTGACGGCAAGGTACATGCGCTTGTCTTTGACATTCTTCGGCTGATAGGCAAGATCAAAGGTGGAGGGGCCAAAGGCGTTGAACACCGCTTCGGCGTACGGACGGGTGGATTCGCTGCTCACAAAGGACAACGCCGCGCGGGGCAAATCCACTGTAACCTTCCCCGCTGCGCTTTGATCCGCCAAGGCATACTGGCCTTCATACCGCACCGCTCCATAATGTTCAGAATTGGCGGTCGCCACCCCCTTTACGCTTTTCCCATCGCTTGTAAACGTGGCGGCAACCGTTGAAATCTGATCCTGATAACTGGGTGTGGAAATCACCAACGCGCCCGAAGCCACTTCCCCGTCTATGCGCAAATCCTCCGGAAGGCCTTTTCCGGGAATAATCGTGCATTTAACCTGCTTCAGCGCACACGTGCCGCTGAGATCCCGCACCGTATCCTTGGGCAACAAGGAAGTCACCAGAGGGTGTGACAGCGTGAAATCACCATTCAACTCCAGGGCGATCTTTTTATGCGCAAGATCAGGACGAATGTCCCCGGCAACACGAATGCCTTCACTTTTAAGTTCTTTAATGTGAAGGGCGTTGTCCGCGGTTTGGACACTTCCTGAGATGTTCGATATTTTTCCCGAACCATCGGTTTGGGCCAGATCCACGCCCTTCACGTCCATGTTTCCGGAAAGCACTTTCCATTCACCGCCCTTTTCCTCCCCCAGCACCAGGTTGCTCAGGGAAAGCGCGCCGGATTCTTGCGCGGCCAGGGTGTAACCGGGAAGCGGGGCCAGCGCCAATAAAACACGGAGCCCTTCCCCGGTAAAGGCGGCGGACGGGACCGTCATTTTCATTTCACCGCCCGGAACCAACCGCGCTTCCATCTTCAAATCCAAGCCGGGGGCGGTCAGTACCGCGTCTTGTACCGTCAGTGTTCCCTCGCTCCAAGCCACCTTGCCCTGAATCGCGCCGGAGAAGGCCTTCGAGATATCCGTTTGCAGCGTGCCGGAAAGTTCCGCGCGAAGGTTGTCAGGCAATGTGCCCGAAATCTTCGCTTCCAGGCCGATACTGGTGTGCGGCACCTTGGCACTACCCAAAATATCCTCGATGTCAAAATGCTCCACCTTCGCCGTGCCTTCCAACCGCGGCGCCCCTTCCCCGCTTTGATCCACGCTCAGACCGGAAACGAGGCACGCGTCGGCTCCGAGAAACGGCAACGCCGCATGGATATCCAGCAAGAGACGGTCTGACAATACATCGCGGGCGGTTATTGAGCACCGGGTCATCTCTTGTGAACCTTGGCGCAGCACCACCTCCGGCGCAGTGATCTGGCCAATGCGGAGTGTGAACCCGCCAACGGAAACTCCAGCTTTGTCCTTCCCGGATTTCCCCGCCGAGGCGGATTCAGAGCCAAGAGTTGCCGGTTCTTTCGCTGTAAAATGGTCTATCAGGTTCTGAACCCGCCGCTGACCCTCCGCGGAATCTTCGGGAAGTGTTATCGTCAGTGCTTCGGCCTCAATGAACGTGATATCGAGTTCACGGCGCAATAACCCGCCCAAACGCGCCCGCACCTCGATGGACTTCGCCTCGGCCTTGAACTCCCCTTCGCCAATCCCAATAGCGAATACCG
>CAYXPO010000897.1:0-2059 GCA_964466925.1 uncultured Nitrospirales bacterium | reverse complement strand
AATGTATAACCTTCTTGTTTTCCGCGTCAGTGCGCGGCCAATACCAGATTCAATGCATCATCCAGATTCCGCATGGGGGTTTTCAAGATTTGTTGGGCACGCCGGTTGTCCAGGCTTACATCACGCGGACGCGGGGCGCGTCCGGGAATGGCGCTGGGATTTTTAACGATCACCAGGTCTTTCGAATAACCGAGCCGTTCCGCGATGCGCTGGGCCATCGCGAACCGGTTCAATCGGTCCATGCCGGACAGATGCAGGAAGCCGGTGTACTCGGAATCGGCCAATTCCAGAAAGGCGCGGCCCAACGTGATCACATCAACAGGGGTTCGTATTTCCTCGTCGGGAAATCCAACTTCACGTCCGTTTTTCATCGCCTCGATGGTTTTGGCGAGAAAGGAGTTCCCCGCGCCGATCACAGGCAGCCCCATGACCAGCGAGAGCCGGGTAATCACGTGCCGGTCCACCGTTCCGGACACAATTTGTTCGCCGCGCACTTTGGTTTCACCATAGAAGTTGAGGGGGGCGGGGGTGTCGCTTTCGATGTACATACCCTGTTTTCCGTCAAAGACCGTGTCGGTGGAAAGAAAAATCATCTTGGCATTATGTTCCCGGCACAACTGCGCCACCGTTTGCGTTACGCCCACATTCACGGCTTCCGCCGCGTCTTTGTTCGCTTCGCAAAAATCAATGTCCGCCATGGCCGCGGTATGGATGACCACATCGGGGGCAAACGCGGCAAACACCCGCTTCAAGCGTTCGGTGTCGCGCAAGTCAAAAACATGCCAAGTCAGTCCGGGCCGTTCATAGGGAACAGGAGCAAGGGCAAGCGCACACACGTCCCAGTCCGGAGACGATTGCCCCACCACGCTTCCCGCGACAAAACCATCCGCGCCGGTAACCATCAATTTCATCAGATACGTCCTTTCTATTCAATTGCGCCAAAAAGCCGTTTGGGACGGGGAATCTCGCCGTTGGCCCACGAGGTGAACAAAACGGGCCGGTATACCACGTTAATCGGGCCTTTTCGCATTCCATTGGTCCAAGCCGCGAGTTGTTCGATGCCTTCGGAGGCCGCTTCGAGGACGGGCAGCCAGACATGCGCCGCAGCGTCGCTGAGCACGGCGGCGTTTTCCGCATAGGTCCATGCGATGATTTCAACGTCCTTTCCCGGGACACGTCCGGCCCGGCGCATGCCTTCGCGCAAGCCGTAGCCGTCTTCCGTGGCGCTGCAATCCACAAGCGCGGTGACGGTGGTGTCCGCAAGAAGGCGGTGCACCATATTGGCAATATTGCGGGAGGTAAAGTCCACGGCGCGAATCAGGGATTCATTCACCCCAATCCCCGCCTCGGCAAGGGCGCGGGTATATCCGCGATACCGCTCCACGGCGGGGTAATATCCTTCCATGCCTTTGAGCATGGCGATGCGCCGGTGTCCCCGTTCCAGCAGGAAGCGGGTGCTGATATAGGCGCCCTCCTCATAGTTCACGGTGGAGCAACTGCACTCCGGAAGCGATTCCAGCCGGCCAAAGGCCAGATAAGGGATGCCGGATTCGTGAATGCGCATGATGGTGGTGTCATTGTTGGCCAGAGGACCGGCGATAATGCAGGCTTTGAACAATTGTTCCAAGGTGCCCCGGGCGTAGCCGGAAAGAGGGTCGGCGGCATACGGATTTATGTCGAAGCAGACATACTCTCCCGCCACACCGAAGGTTTTATACACTTGCTCAAACAGCCAGACGAAAAAATGCTGGCTCACCGGGATGGTATTCATGGGGGCGGAAAAGGTCACACCGATGCAGGCGCGCTGTTTGCCGCGGAGCGTTCGCGCGGCGATGTGCGGGTGATAATCCGCCCGGCTGATGATTTCGAGGATGCGCGCGCGGGTTCGCTCGCTTACCCCGGGCTTATTGTTAATGACCCGGCTGACCGTTTTCGCGGTCACCCCGGCTTCCCGGGCAATACCGCATATGGTCCATTGTTGGGGCAGGGGACCCCTGGAGGAAGCCTTTTTCATCTCCTAAAATTCCTTAGGATTACCCACCGCCGTGGTTTTTTCTTG
>CAYXPO010000896.1:0-2060 GCA_964466925.1 uncultured Nitrospirales bacterium | reverse complement strand
CTCCGTATCCCTTCTGATTGGCGTGCTCTACGGCGCGCTCGCCGGTTTCATTGGCGGACGCCTGGACTCCTTCATGATGCGCATCGTAGATATCCTTTATGCGCTCCCCTTCACCATTTTCGTCGTCATCCTCATGGTCTTTTTCGGACGCAACTTCATCTTTCTTTTCCTCGCCATCGGCGCCGTGGAGTGGCTCACCATGGCGCGGATCGTCCGCGGGCAGGTGATGTCCCTGCGTGAAAAGGAATTTATCGAGGCCGCCTATGTCATGGGCCTGAGCCGCGCGCGCATCCTCCTGTTCCATCTCGTCCCCAACACCCTCGGTCCCATCATCGTCTACGCCACCCTCACCATCCCCCAAGTGATGCTGCTCGAAGCCTTCCTGAGTTTCCTCGGGCTTGGCGTCCAGCCGCCCATGAGTTCCTGGGGCCTCCTGATCAAGGAAGGCGTCGAAACCATGGAAGAATTCCCCTGGCTCCTCATCGCCCCCAGCATCGTCCTCTCCCTCACCCTCTTCTCGTTGAATTTCCTCGGCGACGGCCTGCGGGACGCCCTGGACCCACGGGCTTCAAAGGATTGAATTGTGACTTTGGCATCCCTGCCAAAGATATTCTTGCCCTCTTTCATTTAGGCTGCCAAGAACGTGCACGGCCAGTCCAGCTTCACCGAATTGACCGTGCTACTTGGGGCGGTTATTCGTCGCTACTTATCGTGGTCCTCCGGTGATCTCAGAGAGATGAGCAGGGCTTGAAAATCGGGGTTGGCGGCCAGAATTTCTTTTGCCGATTCACGCACAAGGTCCACTTTCTTTTTGCGCAGGTGAAAATTGGTGGGGACGTGTGAGAGTTCTTCGCGTTTTTCCGGAGACGCCACCTGATTGAAGGCGACTTCGATGAAGTGGAAGTCTATGTCGGGGCGTTCCAAGGCGGGGATTTGGAGGTTGATGTTGTGTCCGGCGGTCTGTTGGGCGACTTGGTGTTTGATATCGCGGAGGGTGTTTCGATAGGCGATCTGCTGGCGGAGGTAGCCGATCTGGGCATGGGAAAAGTTGCCGAGGGGGGCGGTGCCGGAGGTGAGCAGGGTGTCGAGCAGCCCGGGCAAACCGGCGCTCAATTCCCAGCCGCGTTCCGAACTGCCTTCCGCGTTCACGGTGATAATGATGACCTTCTTCGGGACGGTATCAAGGACGCCGTCGCCAATTTTGTCGTCGGAATAGTGCCCGTCCATGCCCATGATCACGGGAAGCAGGCCGAGGTTGTCCGACACGCCGCCGTCAATCACGTGGATATACGAGCGTTTTTTATCGAGGTAGCAGGATTGGTCGTCGGGGATGAATCCGGTTTTCCCGTTTCTGTCGCCGGTCACCCACGGGGGCGGGCTGAAGTCTTTGGGCTTGGCGAAGTTGTAGAGGGTCATCGGGGCCAGGAGTCCGGGAAAGGCGGCGGAGGCCGCCACGGCATTACCGAGGGGATAACTGCTCAAATCGGAATAAAAGAGGTCGAATTGGCCTTGGGTGAATCCGAGGCGGCTGCCGCGGGCCATGTCGGTGGTGTTGATGACGATATAGGGGCGGCGATTTTGCGCCAGCAAGTCGCCATAGGTTTTCTTGTCAAAAATCCAGCGGCTGAAATTGTCCGCCATCAAATCGGTGCGCCCATAGAAGGGCGACACCAGCTTAACCAGATTGGCGGGCGCCAGCAGGCTCCGGAGGAGATTGCCCTGGATGTCCCGGTATAGGACCCGGTGGGGGAAATCGTCGAAGATGCGGTCGCCGAACAACGCAAAATAGGCGGCCGTGAGGCTTCCCCCGGAGACCGACGAGATGACGTCAACCTCGTCCAGCAGACGCCGCGATTTCCCTTCCCAATAAATCGGGGTGTCGCGCAGCACGCACAGCACCCCATAGGCCAGCGACGCCGCGCGCGTGCCGCCGCCGCTGAACGTGAGTATGACCAACAGGCTGCCGGAATCATCCTGACCGGGCGCGATATTGCGATAGCGGTAGCCATAGTCCGGCGAATACGACGTTAAGGGTTTGTTGTGGACCGGCAGGGTACGGC
>CAYXPO010000895.1:0-2062 GCA_964466925.1 uncultured Nitrospirales bacterium | reverse complement strand
GCCGGGCATGGAAGGGGATTTCCTCAAGGAAATAACCGCATTGGGCCATGCGGAGGGGATGAAGGTCATGGGCTATTTTTGCATTGGCGCCAATGCCTTCTGGTCGGAAAAACATCCCGATCAGTGCCATCCCCATCCCAACGCCATTTCCATCCCGTTTACCAAAGACTACCTCGGGTATCTGAGCCGCGTCATCCCCGAGGCGCTTCAAAAGACGGGCATTGACGGGTTCATGATTGACTGGATGTACAATGCCTCGCACATGTACCCGGATAAACAATACGCATGGCTGGAATGCGAGAAACAGATGTACCGTGAACTCATGGGGGAGCCTTTTCCCGGCGAGGGCGCCATGGACCCCGCGCGTACTACGGAATTTAACCGCCGGGCCGTCCTGCGCTGCTGGGAATGCATCCACACCGCCGCCAAGTCCGCCAAGCCGGACTGCATCATTTGGCTGAGCTGTTTTGATCTCCAGCATCCGCAGATTGCCGGTTCGCGCATGTTGCGCGAGGTGGACTGGCTGATGAATGAACATCCCGATCCCGTGAAATTGGAGGAGGCCCGCAAGGCCGCAGGACCCAAGACCCGCTTGATCCAGTGTATTTGCGGATGGGGTGCTCAGCATGATGCCGGGAAAATCATGGATGATCCGCGTTTCGCGGAACTGGGACTCTACGGCTTTGCCCGGCCCGATGTGACCACCACCCTGCCGCTGGACGACGATTCGGGCAATGCCCGGAATATTGCCGCCATGCGCGAGTTCTTCACGGCACAGCAAGGTTTGAAATAACCCGGCCTAAGTCCTTTTGCCGCGCCCTATTGCAACCTTTCCGCCCTGATGGGCATAATACCATTATCAAGGCATGTGCACGGGCCGTGGATGTGCACATCTCAACTTCTTTCAGGAGCGCAACAAAATGAAATGCCGGGTGTATCTGGGAATGATGGGCGTGTGGGCTTGGGCGGTGTGTCTGCCCGCGATGGCGCAGGAGACCGCCGCCCCCGTGGCGGGCGCCGGTCAACGCATGACGGTGATGATGATGATCCAACAGGGTGGCGTGATTACCTGGCTTATCATGGCGCTGGGTTTTTTCACCTTCACGTGGGCCATCTACCTGCTGGCCACGATAACCCCCCGGCGCGAGGCGCCGGCCCAACTGGCCAAACGCATCCAGACCGCCATACGCGCGGGCGATATCAAGGGCGCCCTCCAAATGTGCCATGACCGCGATGAGTTGCTGGCGAATGTCTTGCGCGCGGGGCTGAGGATGGCGGGACACGAACGGTACGTCATTCAGGATGCGATGGAAAGCGAAGGGGAGCGCGGGTCCACCGCGTTGTGGCAGCGCATATCGTATCTGAACAGCGCGGCCACGCTGGCCCCGCTCCTGGGCCTGCTCGGAACCGTGTGGGGGATGATGCTGGCCTTCGGGTCCATCGCCTTTGACACAGCCCAGGTCAAAATGCTGAATATGGCCTCGAGCGTGGCGCTCGCCATGATCACCACCGCCGCCGGCCTGTTGCTCGCCATTCCCGCCATGGCGGTGTATTTCTATCTTCGCGGGCGCGTCATAAAAATCATCGCCAGTGTCGAGGCCCACGCCAGCGAGTTCATCGAACTCATTACCCGGAGTAAGCCGGAATGAGGTTTGGACGCCGCATCCAGGAAGAATCGGACACCATTCAAATGGCGCCGCTGATTGATATTGTGTTCCTGACCTTGATTTTTTTCATGGCCACCTCCGTCTATTCCACCCTCGAACGCGAAGTGGACGTCAAGCTGCCCACGGCGGATTCCGGGCGCCAGGAACAACGCACCCCGGGGGAGATATACATCAATGTCCGCGCGGACGGCTCGGTCGTGGTCAACAACCGCGCAATGAAACTCGAGGAGCTTCAGGCGGTGCTGGACCGTGTGGCGGAATATTTCCCCGGCGGCGGCGTCATTATCCGGGGAGACCGCGGCGTCGAACTCGGCCAGATTATCAAAGTGCTCGACTGTTGCCGGAAGGCGGACATTCAGGATATCTCGTTCGCCGTGACGAAAGAGGATGCAGGG
>CAYXPO010000894.1:0-2067 GCA_964466925.1 uncultured Nitrospirales bacterium | reverse complement strand
TCAAATTTTTGTTAAAAACATTTCTTCATTCCCTGCCACGGGGGTGCGGTTGCGCGTGGGAACCAATCCCTATGTGCTGATTCCCACTTCCCCGGCCGGACAACTGCTCCCGGGCGAAGTATTTACCACCACGGTGGCCACTGGAGAATTGACCTCTGTTTCCATTTCGTTTAATGGTCCGCTTGATACCTCCACCACCTGCGATGGAACGGCCACCTTTGAACTGACAGACCTGACCGGGGCGGATCCCGTGACCTTCCTGTGGGAAGAGGATTCGGGCGGCGGTTTTGCGCCGCTTTCCGGCGAAATAAACCAATCGCTCGTTTTGAACCATATCCCCTATTCGCATGACGGATACCAATACCGCTGCATCGTTACCGATGCCTATGGAACCGTGACGAGTCTTGCCGCCACGCTGACCGTGATGGATGTGGCATTTCCCATACCGTCCTGTGCCCCGCTCACCATTACCCTGGATGCAATGGGGAATTACACCCTGACCTCCGCGGATATCGAGGCTATTGGCGGAAGCAGCACCGATGATTGCGGAATTGCCTCCTTGTCCGTGGCGCCTTCTTCGTATGGATGCCTGAATGTCGGGGAAAACACCGCAACCCTGACGGTGACGGATTTGGTTGGCAAAACAGCCCAATGCACCACCACGATTACGGTGCGGGACCAAACACCGCCCGCGGTGGTGTGCAACGATATCCAGGTGGCCTTGAACAGTTCGGGAACCTGCACGCTCACGGAAGCCAACATCAACGCCATTGCGGCGGGGAGCAGCGACGCCTGCGGCATCAAGGGCAAGGCGGTCGCGCCGGATACGTTTGATTGTGCGGACAAGGGCGCAAACACGGTTACCCTGACCGTGACCGACAACAATGATCTATCGAGCCAATGCGAGGCCACGGTTACCGTTATTGACAATCTCCCCCCCACTCCCGTGTGCAATGACATCACCATAACCATGGCGAACGAAGCCTATTCCCTCACCTCATTGGATATTGACAATATTGCAGCGGGTTCAACGGATAATTGCGGCATTGTGTTGAAATCGTTCTCCTTTGAATCCGTGGACTGTGATCCCGCGAACAACACTGGTACCTTGACCCTGACTGATGGCAGCGGGAACAGTTCCACCTGCACGGCCACCGTCCACGCCACGTTGGCGGTCAGTGATCCCTCCCCCCTGGCGCAGCAGAAGTATTTCTACGAGAATTGCGCCTTTCAGGTGAAGGGCTGTGGCGGCACCAGCATTGCCGATTACGCCTTCACGTGGTATTACGACGTGGACGGGGCGGGACCCTTGGCGGCGCAAATGCTCGGTAACGGCGCGCATCCCCGCGATTCCCTCGCCACGGTGAATATTGTAACCGCCGGGCGCATTTCCACGTTGAATCTTAACGGGCTGGGCTTCAATGCCGAAGGAAGCTATTACTGCGTGTTGAATGACGCCGTGAGCAACGTCCGGACGGCCTATGCCACGTTGGCGGTCCGCAACCACCTCAACATCATCCAGGACCCGCAGCCCACCACGAAAAACGAACTGGAGACCGCGCAATTCAACGTGGTCACCAATGATCGCGGCGGCATAGAACCGCTGCATTATGTGTGGAAGTGGTATCATGGCGGTTCCTGGATCACGGTGAACAATGGCAACCATATTTCGGGGTCTGGTTCCCTGGTGACTGGCGCGGATACCGCTACCCTGTCCATCGCGCTCAGTGACAACGGTGTTCAGGATGCCGGAAAATACAAGGTTATCGTAAGCGACAGCCGGACCCCCACTCCGGAAACCGACACGTCGCTCGATGCCCTGTTGACGGTGACGATTCACATGCATGGAACAATGCCCGCCGCCATTCGCGCCTACACCAATGAGCCGCTCAGTATTACGGTCACCGTCGGAAACGGCGTGCCGCCCTATAGCTACCTCTGGCGCAAAGGCGGCGCCGCCATCTCCGGCGCGCCCAGCCAGCCCACCTTGAATTTGGGCACGGCGGACAGTGGCGATATAGGCTCGTATGATGTGGTGGTGGATGACGATCCCGCCCACCCGGAAAA
>CAYXPO010000893.1:0-2071 GCA_964466925.1 uncultured Nitrospirales bacterium | reverse complement strand
CGGCCGAAACAGTCCATTTCCACAGTAATGCCAAAAATAATACCAGCTTTGGCTTAAAGACGGAAGGATTAAGGAAAACCCACGGTAAATTGGTTCTAGTTTGTTGATGAAGCTGGGCGTGAGTTTTGTGTCATGCCCATGTATTGGAGGACCAGTCGAGCGTGACGGGTGAGTTGCCGCATTTTTTGGGCGATGTTGTCGACGCCTTTGGATTTGAGGAGTCCCACGGCAAACCTCCGTAAGCGGGAGATGTTTTCCGGGCCGTATCCTTTGCTGATCCGGCTTCGATCTTCGTCATAGTTCCAGTCGATGATCCAGTGGCAAGAGTTTTCGATGCACCAATGGCCTCGGTTAGCCTTTAGAACGGCTTTGGGGTCGGCTTGTTCCGGTGTTTGGCTGGTTATGCCATAGGCGATTTCGTGTGAGGAGCGACCGTTTTTTTTGTCCGTGACGTTCCGTTCAATGAGGAAGGCCTGCGCAACGTGTGGAAAGTTTAAATATGGGTTGAGTTCGACAGTTGTCCATATTTTTCGGGTTTCGATTCGGCCATGATCGCAGGAGGGCTCTTCGATAAAACCGGGCGTGGAGCGATCCTTGAAGAATAACTGGAGGTCTTGAAGCAGCGTGGGTTGGTTGGCTTTGACGGTGAAGTGATAATGAGCGTGCCGTTTTAGGACCAGGTAGTCGGCCAAGCCGCGTTGGGTCAAGAGGGCGTCGCCGGTGATCAACTTGCCTTCGATCGGGATGGCCTCCAGGAGGGGAATGGCCATCTTGATTTCGTTGGTGCGTTTGAGTTCGTCGTCGCCGTCTATGGGCAGATAGCCAACTTTTTTTGGGTGTAGCAGGTCTTGGTTTGGTGGCCGATGACGCTCATGACATGTACTTGGCGGCCTTGGTCGTCGATGGCGTGGCGCATGGTTTTGCCGTCAATGGCCAGGCTTTCATCCTTTGCGCCATGGGTTTCGTTCCAAGCTTGTAAAGCGCGATCGAGGTGATCCGGGTCAACGCGGATGAGCAGATCACGGAAGGAGTAATAACAGGGTGTTATGTAGCGGCCGTCTTGATAGCGACAACCGAAGCGTTCCCGGGCCTTTTGGCCGAGGCTGGCGGCCCACTCGGCGATGGCTTGATAGCCGCGCATGCCGCAGAGGACGGCCCCGGCGGCCAGGGCCAGAATGGTGGACAATTGGTGACGTCGGCCTTGGGCGCGCCGGGGATCGGGGATGTCGGCGAAAAAGCCGGGCAAGGATCGCATCTGCTGGGCGGTGAGCATGATTTTAGGACCTCCAGTCCGAAATTTCGGTTCGAGGATGGGCCGCGACAATAGGGCCCGGGCTTGGGGGATCAACGGTTGGACAAAGACCATCTTGGGCGACTCAGCCTTGTCGGCGTATCCTCGAGAAGTCCGGCGAAAGCCTTTGGTTTGGCCTAAGTGCAACCAATTAGTTGCTTTGTAGACGGTTCCCTGAAACCGGCGGGGATCGACGAAGGTCTCGACGAGCAGCACGGGATGGCCGAAAACGACCGGCCAATCCATCCGGAGCCTCTTTTGGCATAACGACAGGACTCGGGAGGCCAAATTCGGGATGTGGGCCTGGGGTAAAATCAGGAAGCGGCTGTTATTGGTGACCAGTTTCAGCCGGTCGTATTGATGGCGCGAGCCCCATCCGATCCAGACATCACGGACTTGACATTTCAGGGCGGCGGCGGAAAAGCTGAGGAGCGCCATCCATTGGCCGTTTAACTCGGCGATATACCAGAGGGTTTCTCCGATCTTGGGCAAAGCGCCCAAATAATGGTGCTCCGCCATCAGCGTCCGAAAACGCGGCTCCTCGGAGGAATATACGGGGCGAACCAGAATGTCCGAAAGATTCATAACCGAAACCGCCGGCAAAAAAGATGTCCACCGGTCCGGTATACCTCATCCGAAGGTGTTTGTCCAGATCTCAAAACAACTATTTGGCGATATTCAAATTATTTCACAGAATCAATTCCACCTGACGGGGCTGTTCAGAGTCCTTGAAAAGATATAGAATCGGTTATAAAAGCTAAGGTGAAACTTTGATTTTTA
>CAYXPO010000892.1:0-2074 GCA_964466925.1 uncultured Nitrospirales bacterium | reverse complement strand
ACACGTTTGTGGTGGCGCAGGGCTTGTCGCGCGGACGCCGGGCGGCAATCATTACCGCGCTGGGCATGTGCAGCGGAGTAAGCGTACACACCTCAGCAGCGGCATTGGGCATTTCCGCGGTCCTCTACTCCTCGGCGTATGCATTCCTAATGCTCAAGTATGCGGGCGCGGCCTATCTGCTGTATCTGGCGTATAAGGCCATAAGAGAACATACGGTATTCCTGCAACAACAGGACAAAGACGCCATGAGCGCCTATTTGCTCTTCCGGCGCGGGTTTGTCATGAACGTCCTGAATCCGAAAGTGGCGCTGTTCTTCCTGGCCTTTCTTCCCCAGTTTATCACCCCGGACGGGTTCAGCATCCCGGTGCAAATGATGCTCCTGGGCCTGATTTTCATGGTGCAAGCCATGATCATCTTTTCCGCCATCGGGTATCTCTCGGGCAGGGTGGGGAATGCCATCTTGACGCGGCCGGGCATTTCCAAGTATTTTGCATGGTTGTCGGCGGGCATATTCACGTCTCTGGGTCTCCGGCTCGCCTTTGCGGAACGCTAGATAACGGTAACGCTGCCAACACGAATTATGAAAGGTGGTCGTCATGTTTTTGATGAATATCATGCTGTGTGTCGCTGCGGGAGGAAGTCTCATGGCCGCGCATAAGGCGGAGATCAACGTAATCCCCGCACCGGTGAAAATGGAACAGGGCAAAGGCGTTTTTACGCTTAACGAACAGACCCAGATCACATTCCCGCAGGGGAATGCGGAGGCGGAGAAAACCGCCGCGTATCTGGCGTCGGTGTTGCGCCCCGCCACAGGATATCTCCTGCCTGTAAACGCCGCCAACGCCAACGCCAACGCACTATCCTTGAAAATCGAAGACACTGGACTGGGGGACGAGGGCTATCGTTTAACGGTGACGAAGGACAATGTCTCTCTTGCCGCCTCCACCTCGGCGGGCCTGTTTAACGGGGTCCAGACGCTCCGGCAATTGTTCCCGGCGGCCATTTTCAGTGCGGCGAAAGTGGACGCGCAATCCTGGAACGCCCCCGCCGTCACTATTGAAGATTATCCCCGGTTCGCCTGGCGCGGCATGATGCTCGACACCGCCCGGCACTTCCTGCCCAAGGAGTTTATCAAGAAATTCATTGATACGCTTGCCCTGCATAAAATGAATCACTTGCATCTCCACCTGACGGACGACCAAGGCTGGCGCATCGAAATTAAAAAGTATCCCAAACTGACGGAAGTGGGCGCGTGGCGGAAAGAGACCCTGGTGGGGCATTCCAGTGCAAAGGCCGAAACGTATGACGGCAAGCGCCATGGCGGGTTCTATACGCAGGACGATCTTCGCGAATTGGTGGCGTATGCGGCGGAACGCCATATTACGATCCTGCCCGAAATTGAAATGCCGGGGCATGCCCAGGCCGCCATCGCGTCGTATCCCGAACTCGGAAACCTGAAGGAACCCCTGCCCGTCCACACCTCGTGGGGCGTCAATAAAAACATTTTCAACGTGGAAGAAAACACCATTCTCTTTCTGCAAGACGTGCTGGCCGAAGTCGTGGAAATTTTCCCCAGCACCTATATTCACATCGGCGGCGACGAAGCGGTAAAGGATCAATGGAAAGCCAGCGAAGCCGTTCAGAAACGGATGAAGGAGTTGGGTATTCCGGATGAAGCGAAGATGCAGAGTTACTTCATCGCGCGGATGAACGAGTTTCTTAAAAGTAAGGGCCGGAAGCTGATTGGCTGGGACGAAATTCTTGAAGGCGGCCTCGGCAAGGACGCCACCGTGATGGCGTGGCGGGGACTCGACAAGGCGGTCGAAGCCACCAAAGCCGGAAACGACGTGATTATGGCCCCCACCGCGTTCACCTATTTTGACTACTACCAGGGGAAAAAGCAGGAGGAGCCGCTGGCAATTGGCGGAAATCTTCCGCTGAGCAAAGTCTATAGTTTCGACCCGATGTCCATTGCGTTGGCGCCTGAAGCCCTGAAACATGTTCTCGGAACCCAAGGGCAGGTGTGGGGCGAATACATCGCCACACCGGAACATGCGGAATACATGGCCTGTC
>CAYXPO010000891.1:0-2076 GCA_964466925.1 uncultured Nitrospirales bacterium | reverse complement strand
TTCCGGACGACGGACGTGACCGGGAAGCTGGACTTGCCGGCGGGGGTGGAGATGGTGATGCC
The DNA here is from genome assembly GCA_964466925.1 of uncultured Nitrospirales bacterium. GTDB lineage: Bacteria > Hydrogenedentota > Hydrogenedentia > Hydrogenedentales > CAILVY01 > CAILVY01. The sequence continues at coordinate 2,014 of CAYXPO010000891.1, read as the reverse complement.
GGGCGACAACATCACGATCACGGGCGAACTGATCACGCCGATTGCCATGACCGAAGAGTTGCGGTTCGCGGTGCGCGAAGGCGGGCGGACCGTCGGCGCCGGCGTCGTAACCAAGATTATAGAGTGAGTGTGGTACAATGAGAGAGCAAATTACGCTTCAGTGCACGGAATGCAAACGGCGCAACTATACGGGCATGCGTGACAAGCGCAAACACCCGGACCGGTTGGAATTGAAGAAATATTGCAAGGCCGAACGCAAGCACACGATACATAAAGAAGCGCGGTAGCGCGGCCGGTGCGCGGCGCTTTCCCCATGCAGGCCTGTAGCACAATGGCTAGTGCAGCGGCCTCCAAAGCCGAAGGTTGGGGGTTCGAGTCCCTCCAGGCCTGCCATAGATTTTAACGATAGCCAATGAAGGTGATTGTATGCTGAAACAGACGGCAATGGCCGACGGAAAGCCGGGCCTGGTACAGCGCGTGCAAAGCTTCTTCGAGGAAGTGCGCGTGGAACTGGGCAAGGTTACCTGGCCCACGGTGAATGATCTGAAGGTGTCCACCAAGGTCACCATGGTGCTCTTGGGCATCGTGTCGGTCATTATTTTCCTGTTCGATCAGGTGTTTCAAATTGCCGTATTGGCGATGTTGCGCCTGGCGGCGTAGGGAGTTGACGCGTGGCTGAAAAAAAGCGGTCCAAAGTAGCGGAGCCCCCCGTGGAAGAGGCGGCGGAAGCCCCCGTGGAGGATGGCGGGGAATTGCGGCTGCGCGAACTTCCGGAGGACGGCGTGAAGCGGCGCTGGTACGCGCTGCATGCGCATTCCGGCCAGGAAGGAAATGTGCGCAAGATGTTGCTCCAGGCCGCGGTGCAAAACAACCTTCAGGATTTGATCACGAACATTCTGGTGCCCATGGAACAGGTCACCGAGTTCCGATCGGGCCAGAAAAAGACCGCGCGGCACAAGTTTTTCCCGGGCTACGTGCTCGTGCAACTGCCGGAACATCCGGAGAAGTATCCGGAACTGTGGCATTTAATCAAGGAAACGCCGGGCGTGACCGGATTCATCGGATCGCGCACGGTGCCGGTGCCGCTGGAACAGGACGAAGTGAACGCGATTGTGGAAGTGGCCCGCGGCGAGCGGGAGCGTCCCAAGCCCAAGGTGGCGTTCGAGGCCGGTGAACGGGTGAAGATCATAGATGGCCCGTTCGCGAATTTCCTGGGCAAAATAGACGAGATTAATGTGGAACGCGGCACGCTGAAAGTGCTCGTGGAGATTTTTGAACGTTTGACCAGCATCGAAGTGGAATTCTGGCAGGTCGAGCAAGTGTAACGGAGATACGATTCATGGCCCCCAAGAAAATGAAAGCCCAAGTGAAACTGCAAGTGGCGGCCGCCGCGGCAACCCCCGCGCCGCCGGTGGGTCCGGCGCTCGGCCAGCACGGCGTCAATATCATGGACTTCTGCAAACAGTTCAACGAGCGGACCAAAGAGCAGCAGGGCTTGGTCATTCCCGTGGTCATCACGGTGTTTGAAGACCGCAGCTTCACGTTCATCACCAAGACCCCGCCCGCGCCGGTGCTGCTCAAGCGCGCCGCGAAACTGGCCAAAGCCTCGCCCACGCCCAATAAGAATAAAGTGGGCAAGGTGACGGATGCGCAGGTCGAGGAAATCGCGAAGCTGAAGATGCCGGATTTGAATGCGGCCAGTCTTGCCGCGGCGAAAAGCATGGTAAAAGGCACCGCCCGGAGCATGGGACTGGTGGTTGAAGGTTAATTAAAAAGGCTGCCCCGTGCGGGGCGTACAGTGGGAGGGCGTCAGGCCCGTTTGAACCACGGAGGTTTGTTTCATGCCCAAGTTCAGTAAACGCGTCAAAGCCATTCAGGAAAAGGTGCAAGGGGGCCGGTTCTATACAATCCCCGAGGCCGCGCAGCTCATCAAGGAATGCGCCACCGCCAAATTCACCGAAACCGTGGAACTCGCCTTTTTCCTCGGCGTGGACCCGCGGCACGCGGAACAGAT
>CAYXPO010000890.1:0-2076 GCA_964466925.1 uncultured Nitrospirales bacterium | reverse complement strand
TGGCGGCCCATGATCCAGTTTTACGGGAGTGATCCGTATTATCTGCAATTGATGGACCGGCAGGGGCTGTTCATCAAGAAGATGGCGGAGATTGAAAAGGTCGAGACCGTGGATGACGCCTTCATCGGGAAACTCCGCAAGGAATTCATGCCCGTGTTTCGCGGCCTCGCCAAACTCGATGAAACCGGGCACCTGTGGAAACAGAGTCTGCCCGCCGGGTTGTCCGCCGGCCTGCACACCGTACACGTACGGACCACCGACATGTTCGGGCATACCTATACCGCCAACCGCGTCTTCCGGGTGGAGTAGTTTTCAACCGCATACCCCCTCCGCCCCAAAACCAGTAGGGTGGGTGTAGCGAAGCGGAACCCACCGCTCGAAACGCAGGATGGGTGCAGCGAAGCAGAACCCGCCATTCGGTGCTGTCCCTTGGGCGGCAAGACCGGGATTTAATCCCATCACGGGATTTCTTCCGGACGTGTGCCTGCCGCCTGCATGGAGGGCTGGGAATATGGTATCCTGCCGGTATTCCGCCCTTGGGCGGGCGGGCAAGGTGTTTTCCGCGTATCCGGCAAAATTTCCGGTTTGCCTCGAAGCCGGATATTCGTTACCATGCATTTTATAGCCTTGGGCATTGATTTTTGGGCGTCTGGATACGGCAGGGTACTGCCGGTTAGGAGAAGTACACATGGGCGGGTTTTTTGGCGTGGTTTCCGACGAAGATTGCAATGTGGACCTGTTTTACGGCACGGATTATCACTCGCACCTCGGCACCTGCCGGGGCGGGCTGGCGGTCTTGAATGATCGCGGGTTCACGCGGAACATTCACGACATCACCAACGCGCAGTTTCGATCGAAGTTTGAAGACGACATCAAGACCATGCACGGACCCAGCGGGATCGGCGTGATCAGCGACAATGAGTCGCAGCCGCTGATTATCGGGTCGCACCTGGGCACCTACGCCATTGTGACCGTGGGGGTGATCAAAAACACGGACACGCTGGTGCAGAACGCCTACAAGAAGCGCACCACGCATTTTTCGGAGATGAGCGGCGGCGGGACCAATCCCACGGAACTGTTCTCGACGATGATCAACCAGGAGGCCACGTTCGAGGAAGGCCTCAAGAGCGCGCTGCTCCAGGTGAAGGGTTCCATGTCGGTGCTGCTGCTCACGGAACACGGCATCTACGCCGCGCGCGACGAATACGGCCGCACCCCGGTGATTATCGGCAAAAAACCCGGCGCGTGGGCGGTCACGATGGAAACCACCGCCTTCCCCAATCTCGATTATGAAGTGGACCGCTACTTGGGTCCCGGCGAAGTGGTGCTGATTACCCCTGAGGGCGTCGAACAGAAGTGCCCGCCGGGCGACACGCTGCAAATTTGTTCGTTTCTGTGGGTGTATTATGGTTTTCCCGCCTCGAGCTACGAAGGCATCAACGTGGAAGCCGTGCGCTACCGGTGCGGTGCGGCCTTGGCGCGCAAAGACCCGGCGGAAATTGATCTCGCGGCCGGCATCCCCGATTCCGGCACGGGCCACGCCATCGGCTATGCCAACGAGAAGAAAATCCCCTATGGCCGCCCCTTCGCCAAATACACCCCCACTTGGCCGCGCAGTTTCATGCCGCAGGTCCAGGAAATGCGCGATCTGGTGGCGCGCATGAAACTCATCCCCGTGCGCGACCTGATTGCGGGCAAGCGCCTGCTGTTCTGCGAAGACTCCATTGTCCGCGGCACGCAGCTCAAAGACACCATCCAGCGGTTGTACGATTACGGTGCGCTCGAAGTGCACATGCGCCCGGCGTGCCCCCCGCTGATTTTCGGCTGCGAATTCCTGAATTTTTCTCGGTCCCGCTCGGAACTTGACCTTGCCGGACGCCGCGCCATCCGCGAACTCGAGGGCAGCGCCGACAAGCATCTCGCGGAATACGCGGATCCCGGTTCGGACCGCCATGCCGCCATGGTGGACCGCATCGGCCAGCGCCTCTCGCTCACTTCCCTGCGGTATCAGGAACTGCCTGATCTGGTGGCGTCCATCGGCCTGCCCAAGGAAAAGTTGTGCACCTATTGCTGGGA
>CAYXPO010000889.1:0-2078 GCA_964466925.1 uncultured Nitrospirales bacterium | reverse complement strand
AGACGCCCCTTACCCTTCGCAGTCTCTACACCCACACCAACGGTCTGAATCTGGGCATTCAGCTTCCGCTGCACTACGTGGACCACTGGGGGGACGAAATGCACGATTTTGACGAACGCATTGCGGAATTTTATCCCTATATGTCCGTTGGAAAGGCACACGGCTACAACGGCGCCGGATACGCCCTGGGCGGAAAAGTCATGGAGGCCGTGACCGGTGAGGCACTGCCGCAACTCATCCATAAGCATTTGCTGGAACCCCTCGGAATGAACCACACCGATGTCACCGACGCCAGCGCCCGCACCTTCAGCATCCCCATGGATATGGCCATACTTGGTCAAATGATCCTCAACAAGGGTGCTTATGGCGATATGCGTTTCTTTAGTGAAGCCGCCTATGAACAAATGCTCCCGAAACCCCTGAAAAATTACACTTCTATTAAAAACGACATCGAATGGGGTATCGGAACCATGTGGATGCGGCTGCCGGGATTCAGCGAAAACACCTTTGGCCATGGGGCCGCTTCTTCCGCATTATTCGCGATTGACCCGGAAAACCAACTGGTCCTCTGCACCACCCGAAACACCGGCGGACCCCTTTTCCAAGAATACCATCCCAAATTCCTGGACATTATCGCAAAGGGAATTTCCCGTTAAACAGCTGTTCAAAGTTTAGGTTCTCTGGATTTTCCGATCAAAAGCACTGAAAAATATTTCTGTATGGACAGCTCCCTCTCGTTTTGATAGAGTATATGTATTACAAGATGTATCTATTGTATTCTATAAAAAGCGCGGTACATTATTATGTACTTTCTTTGTAGTTTAGTGTATACTCTTGGGATAGATGCGCATCAATTATGGCATTTCACGGCATGGGAGTATTCCACGTGAGGCGTGTGAGTTACATATTCCTGGCTATGGGGGCGGGGGTGGGGATTACCCTCTTGGCCTCATGCTATAAAGCGTCAGAGCGAAAAACAGCTTCAGCGCCTGAAACAGCAACAAATCCGATTCAACAAGAACTGCCGGGTGAAAACCCTGCCCATCCTCCTTCCGCAGGGTCCATGGCAACTTCTCAGGATGTGAACTCCGTTATTGAACAACTGGAAAAAGCGTGGGAATCCGTGAAAAGCATGCGGGCCTCATACCGTTCAACCTTTATTAGGGATGGCAACATGGCGTTGGAGAATTCAGGCACACTTATTTATGCCAATGATGGAAATGCAGGCAAATACAAATATACGGGAAGTTCCCGGGGCGCGATTGATGGAATGGGGGGACGGGAATACAAGGGGACAATTCTTTTTGATGGGGTCTTATTACACAACGTTGGCGAAATGCTGGATGGCACAAAACGCGCGGAAAGTATGCTGCCCCGGTTACTTCCCACAGTCCCGCCCGGGGGAAATGCCCTTTTTGATTTGCTGAGGCGGGACTATACACTTTCCGTCCAGTCTCCATCGGCAGGTCAAGACGTAACTTCCGCAACAACCATCCTATGCCGTCTTCAAGAGGGTTCCTCGGACACTTTCAGATTTCCAGAGATGCAAATTACCTTTGATGCCATTCATGGACGGGTATTGGAGGTTGAAGGCAAAATAATGGCGGATGGCGACCACTGGAAAACCGAGATTCTTCAGGCGGAATTTAACGTGGAATTGGATATTTCGGAATTTATTTTCGTATGCCCTCCCGACGCCTTCCTGATCGAAAGCTGGAAAACCCCCTCTCAACCGTCTATGGCGGAAATGCAGCCGCGCAAGACAGAGGAGACTTTGGCCGCGGAATAACTGGAATGAGGAATTCTTTTATGAAAAAAACTGTCGTAGAACACCGTAGGCACGATAAAAAAACCTATTATTGCATAGTGACGGCCGCCATACTGTTGTTGCCCGTGTTGGCCCATGGTGACATTTATAACCCATACGGCGGATCAGGACCACAAGAAAACCTTGTCCATACCACCGGTGAACTTCTTATCCATTCTGATCTTCTGGGAATAAACAGCGAGAGCGGTCCATTCACCGGAGAGAACGAAGGCGAAGTTGCCGTGTTCCGGTTTAAAAGTGTTTCAGTGAC
>CAYXPO010000888.1:0-2080 GCA_964466925.1 uncultured Nitrospirales bacterium | reverse complement strand
CTTCCGCGAGTTTCTTGAGATACTCGTATACGGACGCCACCCCCTCGATTTTCCGCGTCTCCTCCGCATAGTCCGGCAGCCACCGCGCCAAGCTCCGGCGCAATCCGCCCGGCGTCGAAAACAGCACCGCGCGCTCCGGCGGCGGATTGTCGTAGCCCGCTTCCGGAAAATCCGCCAGGGATACGCCGTGTTCCTGAAAGTAGTCCGCAAGGGATTTATAGCCCACATTGAAATCGCCGATGCCCGTTTCCTGAAATTCCCGCTTTTTCGCGATGCACGGCGAAATCACCGCAATCTTATGGTCCGCGTACGCCGGATAATAGTGCCGAATCATCTTCATGCAATGCGCCATGGGGCTGTCACACGGCGCCAGGAAAGGAAGCAGTTCCGGCTGATAAATTTCAATGAACGTTACTATCGCCGGACACGGCTGGGCGATCACCACTTCCGGATTCTTATCCCGAATGTATTCCACATACGATTTCACCGCCAGTTCCGCCCCGAAACTCACGTCAAACACCGCCGCCACCCCCATACTCTTCAACCAGCCATTAAGATGGAGGTACTGCTCCGGAAAATTCGCGGCCACCGACGGCGCCGCAATCGCCACCACTTTTTCCCCTTGGGACAATGCCTGGAAAAACGCATCCGAGTCATCCACATAATAACGCGCCCCATGGGTGCAGGCGCTCAGGCACGTCCCGCACCCTATGCACATCGTGGAGTCCAGCGTCACAAAATCGCCGCTGCCGTCATTGCAAAACTTTACCGGGCACGCCGAAATGCACGCATGGCAATTCACACACTTTTCCGGGTCTATTCGGATTACGGGCGTAAATGTATTTTGCCCATCCAAAGCCGAAGACATTGTCAATGCCTTTTTGATACGGTGCCGCAGAATACCGAACCTTGCCTTCCGGGAAACAACCATCAACCCATTGCTCATTCCCCAGCCACATGCTCGAATTGCCTGTATTGACTGATTATACCATAAATCTTCTCCTCCCACACGCCAAAAATTCAGGCAGGCGCCGGCAGGAAACAAAGCTATTTGCAGAATAAACAGTTCGTGCGCGCGAACGCAATCAACCTGTCAGATGATCCACTGGCGGGAACGGCATTACCGCGCCCGCGAATGGGCATGCCCCCGGCGCTATCCGCTTATTTGAGTTCTTTGATCTTGAGATTCCGGAACCAGATGGGAGCGCCGGCATGTTTTCCCTGCAAGCCAATTTTTCCCTTGGTGGGAAGGGTGCTCAGGGGCTTGCTCAACCAGGAGGGGATCTCGGAACCATCCGGATTGGTCTTGGCGGAGGTCCACTTGCTCATGTCCATCGAGGTGACGTGTTCGCCGTTCAGCACGACATCAATGTGCGGCCCCACGCACGTGATGGTGTAGTGGTTCCATTCGCCGGGCTTTTTCACCGTGCTCTTGGTGGCGGGCAGATGCCCGAAGATGGCGCCGCATTGCCAGGATTTTGGGGATTCGGCCCATTTCTTGGCGAAGTCGTCCGCAATCTGAATTTCCACCGCGTTCGGAATCCAGTCCTTGACGTTGCTGCAATACACAATCACGCCGCTGTTGGTTTCTTCGGCATTCTTGAACTCGAGATCAAGAATGAAATTCTCATAATCCTGCTGGGTCCACAGGGCTTCATCCTTGCTCGCGGTGAGTTCGCCGTTCTCGAAGGTCCAGACATTGCCGGGTTTAATGGCGTTGGACAGGTCCGGCGCGAACAATTCTTTCCACCCCGTGGTGTCGGGATGGGTCATGGGGGTTTCCGCGGCGGCCGGTTGCGCGGAACCAGGGGCGGCCAGCACTATCAGGCCAATCACTGCACAATAGACAATATGCTTGCTCATACGGTTCTCCAATCTCAGCCCAGGGCTTGGTTGTTGCCATACTCCATCATAATTCATGGCGTGGATGCTATTCCAAACCGTGAAAGGCTTCACGAATCCACTGGTAGTTCTGTTCGCTCATGCCCAGCGCGGCGTAATCTTCGATATAGGCGATGAATCCGCCATGGAACGCGCCCAAAGTGTCCCGGAGATGCTTTGCGTAGGCAAAAATCTCCTC
>CAYXPO010000887.1:571-2082 GCA_964466925.1 uncultured Nitrospirales bacterium | reverse complement strand
ATTGCCGGTCTGAACGGCCAGGACTTCGGCGGACGCACCCTGAACGTCAACGAAGCCCGTCCCAAGCGTGAAGGCGGCGGTGGCGGCGGCGGCGGACGCGGCGGTCATCGTGACGGCGGCGGACGGCGCGGCGGCGGCGGATACGGCGGCGGCGGTGGTGGACGCGGCGGGCGTTCCTGGTAATTTCAAACGCACGGAAGGCTCGCGGCACGCGCGGCCTGAGGCGTAATCCGATAAGAACACACGCCGGTGATTGGGATGGATTCTCAATCACCGGCGTTTTCGTTTTTTAAGCAGGCGGTTACCGGCGCCGCAACAGGCTCCGGCCCCGCCGCACATTCAGGCGCCGCCCCCCCGCCGGACGTTCGGATACCGGTTGATAGAGGGAAATGACCGGCACCGCGCCTTCCCACTCTTCGCGGGGAAGATTCTTGCCCAAGCTGCGCTCAATGGTTTTCAGGGCCATGAATTCATCCGGGCACACAAAGGTGATCGCCTCGCCCGTGGCGCTTGCCCGTCCGGTCCGGCCAATCCGGTGCACATACTCATCGGAGGTCTTGGGGATGTCAAAGTTGATGACATGGCTGACGCCTTCGATATCCAGGCCGCGTGCGGCAATATCCGTGGCGACGAGCACGTTATAGCGGCCCTGGCGGAAACCGTCGAGCGCCTGCTGCCGCTGCCCCTGGGTGCGGTCGCCATGAATGGCTTGCACCTTGAATCCGGCTTTGTGCAGCGACTTGGTGACAAAATCGGTGCGGCGCCGGGTGCGCATGAACACCAGCGCGGAACGCACCGTTTTTTCGCGTAGAATCTTTGTCAGCAGTCCCACCTTGCCGGTCTGCGCCACGGTGTAAATAGCCTGACGCACCGTGTCCGCCGGGGCGGATACCGCGCCAATCTGAATGCGAACGGGGTCGTGCTGCATATCCGCGGCCAGCCGTATGATTTCAGGGGGGAAAGTGGCGGAGAACATCATGGTCTGCCGTTCTTTCGATACATGGGTGAGAATGCGCCGGACGTCGGGGATGAATCCCATGTCCAGCATGCGGTCCGCCTCGTCAATCACCAGGATGGACACGTGCTTGAGATGCACATTCTTGCGTCCGATGTGATCGAGCAAACGTCCCGGGGTGGCAATGATGATGTTGCAGTTCTTGCGCAGCGCAATGATCTGGTCTGTGAACCCGACGCCGCCATGCACGCAGACGGAACGCAGTCCCAGCGGTTTGGCCAACGGCCCCATCACGGAATGCACTTGGCGCGCGAGTTCACGGGTGGGCGCGAGCACCAGCATGGTGCGGTTGGGCCCCGTTTGGCGGACCAGGCGCGTAAGCGCCGGCAACGCGAAGGCCAGGGTTTTGCCCGTGCCGGTTTGCGCGCTGGCGATGATGTCGCGGCCTTCCAGCGCGACGGGAATGGTTTGCTCCTGGACCGGCGTGGGTTCCAGGATGTCTTGCTGCTTAAGTATGGATAAACAGCGCGGATCAATGGAGAATTCGTCAAAGAAC
>CAYXPO010000887.1:0-561 GCA_964466925.1 uncultured Nitrospirales bacterium | reverse complement strand
AGTGCCGTTCAAGACTCTGTTTTGCCTGCTGAACACCGGCAAAGTGGGAAACAATACGCGTATGCGATTAACCAATCTTCGTAGGTGATGTAGTGTAGATGGATGATTCTCTGGAATCCGCCCCTACCTAACCAACAGCAGAATACGTGCAGTTAGTATACACGGCGTTGAAGAAACATGCAAATTTGTGGAATATTTCTCCGCATGTGTTAAAGGGGGTGGTTTGCCCCAAGTTCCTCCGTGGCGAGCAGCCGGCCGTACACACTCCCCAATGCGGCGAGAACCGCACCGTGAACGTGTTCTGCGGGGATGGTGCCGCCATTGAAGTGCAGATCGCGGGTGGCCATGGCGTCGTGCAGCATAAGGACGGAAAAGCCGTAGTCGAAGGCGGCGCGGACGGTGGCGTCAATGCACATGGCGGTCATCATGCCGGCCATGGCGAGTTGCTCGATGCCTTGGGCATGCAGGAATTCCAGGAGCGGGGTCTCGCGGAAACTATTCGGGAAATGTTTTTGAAACACCGTTTCTCCCGCCATTGGGGCCACCTGTGGATGAATCTTC
>CAYXPO010000886.1:0-2086 GCA_964466925.1 uncultured Nitrospirales bacterium | reverse complement strand
GCACCTTCTCCTCGAATACGCCCCGGTATTGCGTGCCCGCCATCAACGCGGCCAGGTTCAACGCGAGAAAGTGCAGCGGCGGCGCGCCCGGAATGTCGAGGCCCCGCGCGAGACTCAGCGCCAGCCCTTCCACCACCTGCGTCTTTCCGACTCCCGCATCCCCCACCAGCATGACGTTGTTCTTCGTCTTGCGGGTGAGGATTTGCATGATCTCGAAAATTTCATTGTCCCGGCCCACGGCGGGCTCCAGTTCCCCTTGCCGGGCGGCATCGGTCAGATCGCGGGTCAGCGGCGGACCATTTACGGCGGCGGGCGTCTCGCGCGGTGTTTGGGAGCACTCGAAAGCGGGAAGCGGGGCAGGTCCCGCGGAGGGAGCCTCCACCGGGGCGGAGGCCGTTCTTGAACGCGGCACCGGGGGCATTTGCCGTGAGAGTTCCGCACGCAGCGTCTCGATAATCACGCCCCGGTTTTGCTGGAGGCGATCCAGGGCGCGGCTGGGCGCAGAACGTCCATCGCTGAGAATCGCCAACAACAGATCACCGGCGTTCGCGGGACGCCGTCCGTTCATATCCGCAAATTTTCCTGCCTGTTGCGTGACCGCAATGCACCGGGGCGTGTGGAAAATTTCCCCGGTGGTGGCGGGCGCCGAACCTTTCCATGGAGTGCGGTTCATTTCCCGCGCGGCGGCAAACAGGGCATTCAGATGCTGTTCCCGCACTTTTTTGGGCAAGGCATCGGAGTTGTCCAGCAACGCGGTGAAGAGATGGTTCACCCCCACAAAGAATTGTCCTTGGCGAACGCGAGAAGCGATGTTATTTCCGGCGATGCGTGGAGTTGCATGAACCCCTTCCCTTCCGCTGAAGCAACTTTTGGCGGGTATTATGGCCGTGGAAACCGGCGCGATGCAAACCACCCCGCCGGGCCCCAATAAGAAAGACCGGGCGGCGGACCCTGCCGTCCGCCGCCCGAAACAGAGCCTAAGCTGGGACTAGTTGCGGGTGAAGACGCCGGGGGCGAAGCCATCCTCGGAACCGGCCATTACATGGTAGGCATGTCCCGGCGCATTATACAATTGAATCATGCGCAGCAGTTCCGAAAGGTCAATTCTCCAGTCCTGGGTCATATAATCGCCCGCATGCCGGATACAGCTTGTATCGCCCGGGCCCGGTCCGAAACCATCTTCGGTGCCCGCTTCACAATGATAACCGCCCATGTTGTACAACTGGATGACGCGCAGGATTTCCGACAACGAGATCACCCAGTCGTGGTCGAAATCCAATGTATGCTGGAAACCCGCGCCCACATCCCCGGTTAAGAGGGTTTCCACAATGCCCGTGGCCAATTCGGTGCTTGTTTCGCCGCGATACAGCGCCTGACCGGTTATGGAAACCACCCCGGAAGCATCCGGCGGCACATTCACCCGGTAAACGACCGTGACCGGGAATTCTGGGATCACCAGCCAGGCGACTTCGATGCGGCCGCCGGCGCCCGCGGCGGGCGCGGTTTCCGATCCCGCGGAATCCACCACGGCGGCGACCGTCCAGCCCGCCGGCAGTTCTTCCCACAACCCGAGCGCGTTGACCGAATCCAGGTTCACTTTGTGCAATGTAACGGCCACTGTCAGGACACCGCCCGGCCTGTAGTAGCCATTGCCTTCAACATCCCGGTTCATGATTAGTTCGGGGGCTGCCTCGTTCTCGCCTTCGCCGCCGGAGGTTCCATTCAAATCGCCGCAATCCAGCACGCCATTGCCGTTTTTGTCAATCGCCCGGAAGATCGCGCGCGGGATGAATCCCGCCACTTCCCCGTATTCGATCACACGGTTGCCGTTCACGTCTATCGGGGCAAAGGTGTAGGGAATGACCATCGGGAGTATGACATACACTTCGTTTCGGGTGATCTGGCCGTCGCCGTTCTGATCCGCCAGACGGAACACATTCTGGTCCACCCGCGGCACCATCCGGCGTATCTCCGCCAGCGTGATTCCGCCGTCTCCGTTCTGGTCAATAATCGGCCACAGCAAATCGAGCAGTACCATGGGGTCTTCGGGCAGGGGGCACGGGGTGTCCACCGGCGGCGGATTGGG
>CAYXPO010000885.1:0-2094 GCA_964466925.1 uncultured Nitrospirales bacterium | reverse complement strand
TATATTGACATGGGGCTGGATTCGGAGTTGGAACGCGCGCGGACGTTGTTCCCGCAGGCGCGCCGGGCGTTGATGTACACCCCCACGGACCTCCACAACAAGACCTGCGCGGAAATCCAGCGGGACCTTGGCCGCATCGCGGAGCAGTATGGCCCGTGTGATGTAGTGGCGGCGGATATCGAAGCGGAGACCCCGGACGCGCGGGTGGTCTTCTTCATCGAACAATGCCGGGAAATCAGCGCGGCGAGGAACGGGAAATGAAGAAAGTACAGGATTGTCCTTGCTTTTAGCGAAGCAATAGCTTTCTTGCGCAGGCGCGAAGTTTTAATTATTGTGTAGGCAACGGAGGGGAGAAGAAAAGCATGACCTGCACAACATCACGGCGAGGATTTTTAAAGGCAGCAGGGATGGTGGCATTTCCACTTATACTCCCAGTTCGTTCTGAAGCCGCTGTCGCACCAAGCAATCGCATCACGCTCGGATTCATCGGCACGGGGGATCATGGCGTCAACATGAATCTAAAATCCTTCCTTCAAAATCCCGACGCCCAGGCGGTGATCGTGTGCGATGTGGACCGGGATCGCATGCTTGGGGCCCAGGAACTCGTTAACCAGCAGTATGCCCAACAGCAACTCTCGGGCATGTATAAAGGATGCGATGCCACACAGGATTGGCGCGAAGTCATTGCGCGCACGGATGTGGACGCCGTGGTGGTCTCCACGCCGGACCACTGGCATGTGTTGCCTTCGATTGCCGCGGCACGCGCGGGGAAAGACGTGTTTTGCGAGAAGCCGCTGACGCTTACTGTGTACGAGGGCCGCGTACTCAGCGACACCATGCGCCAGTATGGGCGGGTATTCCAGACGGCGAGCGAGAACCGCTCGAAGGGCAATTTCCTGCGTGCGGCGGAACTGGTCCGCAACGGGCGCATCGGGAAATTGCATACGATCTACACACAACTCCCCGTGGATCCCACCGCACGGAGCATGCAGAACAAGCCTTTTACCGTCGAGCCGGTGCCGGAGGGGTTTGATTATGAAATGTGGCAGGGGCCCGCGCCTGATGCGCCGTATACGAAAGGCCGGTGCCATTATCATTTTCGCTGGATTTTCGATTACTCCGGCGGCAGTCTGACCGATTGGGGCGCCCATATCAACGATATCGCCCAGTGGGCGAACAACACCGAATACGCCGGCCCGATCCGTGTGGAAGGCGAAGGCATCTTCCCGAATGAAGGCCTGTACAACACCGCCATCGCTTGGAAGTTGACGTATCAATACGCCAACGGCGTCACGCTCATCTGCACGGACGGCTCGCCGAAAATCCGGATGGAAGGCAGCGAGGGCTGGATCGAATGCACGTGGGACACCATCGAAGCCAGTTCGCGCGAGATTCTGCACTCGGAGATTGGCCCAGGGGAGATACATCTACGGACGTGTCCCGAGCATGAGCAGCGTGATTTCCTCAATTGCGTGAAGAGCCGTGCGGCGACGTATGCACCGGCGGAAATAGGCCACCGCACCGTGACGATCAGCCATATCGGCAACATCGCCATGAAACTGGGCCGGAAACTGCGGTGGGACCCGGAGACGGAACGGTTTGAGAAGGATGACACCGCCAACCGTATGTTGTCGCGCACCATGCGGGAGCCGTGGCATTTATGATTGGGTTTCGGATAATAATCGGATGGGCAATTCAAAGTTGAAATGTGCTATGTATTAAAAGGAACGTACCATGAGAACAACACTGAATTCATTCTGGGCGGCGGGTCTGCTTTTATTGGCCGTCCCCGGCACAACGGCGGACACGGCGGCAATGTCCAATCCTTTTTTTGCCATGGACACCGGCACGAAGGACGAGAACCATCAAACGCCGCAGGCTCAAGCGGCCATGTTGAAAGAACTTGGATACGCGGGCTATGGATTCACGGGATTCAAGGAGATCCCGGCAATGCTCCAAGCCCTGGACGCCCATAATCTTAAGATGTTCACCACCTATATCAGCGCCACGGTGGAGCCGGAAGGGGGAACCCTCGAACCCGGCCTAGAGGAAGGCATCGCCGCCCTCAAGGGCCGTGACACGATCCTGTGGATC
>CAYXPO010000884.1:0-2099 GCA_964466925.1 uncultured Nitrospirales bacterium | reverse complement strand
TCGCGTACAGCATTGGGATGGATATTCTCCTTGCCGCGCTTTCCAGTGTTTTTCAGGCCGTCTTTTTCGCCCAACTCGGGAAGGAAATTGACAAGCCGTTATGGAAATGCCCGGATGCGCGCGCGGCCCTGAACCGCTTCTGGCTGCCCTGGTTTATCATCAACCTTGTTTTCATCACCGTGTTCCGGCTGCAATGGCGGTTTGCCCAATCCGCTTCCAGCGACTCCGTGCTTTTCTTCGAGTTCGCCATTCTCCTGCTCTACCTTTTCGCCATCCCGGCGGGAACTTGCATCATGCATTGGGGCCGCCTGGACTGGACCGAACTCGGCGAAGCCCTCGCCCCCATGGCTAAACATTTCCCGCTCTTGCTTGCGGTGTTGGGCGTGAACTTTTTCCAATGGATGCTTCACCTCATGGTGGGATTCTCGCTGCCGGAAAGCCAAAGCTGGGGCTTGGCCCCGTTATTGGCCTTGGTCAATGCCCCCTTCGCATTGCTCGATTGCATTGCCTTTGCCGCCATGTGGCAAATTTGCATGATACACCGGAACAGTTCTTCGGTGCCGGATTATTCGGACTTGGGTCTTTAATGGGATGCCTGAACGTCCGCCGCACGCGGGCGGGCAGGCGCCCGGAATGAAACACTACGCCGGGGTGTTGCCCGATAAGGGGCATACGCCCTTTAAAGGATATGGACTATGCATGTTAGGGTGCCGTACGGCAGCACCACGATTGAAGCGGAGCTTGCTTGGGGACGCTCCCTGGGAACCCTGGACATGGCCGATGCCGAACCGCTGCATGATCTTGAGAAGGCGGTTCATCATGCCATCACCGCCCCCATCGGTTTGAAACACGGGTTGTATTCCCTGGTTCAGCCGGATGAAACCGTGGCCATTGTGCTCTCCGACGCTTTTCGCCATACCGGAATGCATCTCATTCTCCCCACGGTAATTGCGGGGCTGAATCGCGCGGGCATCCGCGATGAAGACTTTCTTTTTGTCTTTGCGTGCGGCACGCACCGCCCCCCCACGCAAACAGAACAAGCCCGGATACTGGGTCAAGCCCTGTATGACCGGTTTTCCCGACAGACGCTGGTGCATGATCCACGCGATGAGGATAATCTTCTGTATGTGGGCACCACCTCGCGGGGCACCCCTGTGCGGGTGAACCGCCAAGTGCAGGACTGTGACCGGGTGATTGTGACGGGCGCCGTGGTGTTCCATTATTTCGGCGGGTTTGGCGGTGGACGCAAATCCATTGTGCCGGGGATTGCCGGCATGGACACCATCGCCCACAACCATGCCCTGAATCTCGACCCGGAGAAAGATGGCCTCAACCCCGCCGTGCGCATCGGCGCCCTTGACGGCAACCCCGTGGCCGAGGATATGCTTGAAGCCTCCCAATTCACCAAAGTGGATTTCCTGATAAACACGGTGCTGAACCGTGCGGGGGAAATCGCGGGCATTTTCGCCGGTGATTTGGATGCCGCCCACCGCGTGGCGGCCCGTTTCGCGCATCAACTGTTTGCCGTGCCCCTCAAACGCCGGGCCGATCTTGTAATCGCCTCCGCGGGAAATCCCAAAAACTTCATTCAAAGCCATAAGGCCCTCTTCAATGCCTATCAAGCCGTCAAACCGGAAGGGCGCATCGTTTTGGCCGCCCCCTGCCCCGAAGGATTCGGCGGCGAAACCTTTTCCCAGTGGCTGCGCCTTGGAGAACGCAACGCCGTGATCCGCGAATTGCGCAAACGGGCGGAGATTAACGGCCAGACCGCTTTGTCAACCCTGGAAAAGGCGCCCATTACCACGTTCATTACCGAACTCTCCGAACAAGAAGTGAAACTGCTGGGGGGCCGGAAAGCTTCCTCCCTCCCGGAAGCCCTGGACCTCGTATCGGGGGATTTTGCCCGCGCCGGCGTCGCCGAACCGCTGTATTACATCATGCCGTCCGCATCCTACACGGTACCCTTCAGCGCCACCTCCCTGAAATGACGGGAGCGCCGCGCCGGACCGGCAGGTTTGCGCGCAGGCGGCAAAAATTCGGGAAGGGGTGCGCGTCAGGAACTGGGGTTTGCTAAATCGCCTTGTCGGCCCGGTACTCCC
>CAYXPO010000883.1:0-2111 GCA_964466925.1 uncultured Nitrospirales bacterium | reverse complement strand
GCGAGGGTGGGGTAGACGGCGGTGCTGGCGAGAAAGCCGCGAGGAAGCATGCGCTGGGTGAACAGGGTTTTTAATTCGTTGGCTTGGGGGTGATCGAAGGAAAAATGCGCCAGGCAGGGATATCCCCCGGGAACGTGAACGGGCAATCCGTGCTTGACGGCTTGATCCCGCCACAGGGTTTGAATCGCCGCGCCGGTCCGCGCCACATGCTCCCAGACGCGGGTTTCTTTCATTACATGCAGGGTGGCGAGGGCGGCGGCGGGTCCAACACCTTCGGTCCAATACGTGCTGCTGATGAAGGAGTTTTGGACGCCTTCCATGGCCGGTTTGGTTCCGATGACCGCGCCGATGGGATGGCCGTTGCCGAGCGCTTTGGCGAACACCGCGATATCGGGGTTGACGCCCAACTGGAGATGCGCGCCGCCATAGGTCAAACGCCAGCCGATGGTGATCTCATCGAAGATTAGCAATGCACCCGCCGCATGGGCGCTGTCGCGTACAAATTCGAGGAAATCGGGATCGGGATCGTGATTCCGGCAGGGTTCCATGAAGACCGCCGCGAGGTGGTTGCCATGAGCATCGAGAATGGCCTGGAAGGCGGCACGATCGTTGTATTGGAAGGTCAACGCCGTACCCCGGAGTTCTCTGGGCACGCCAAGGGGATTGAGGCCGGGCAGCAGGTGGCCGCGGAGCGCATCCGCTTCGCCGAGGTTGGCCGCAAGGTACCAATCCTGCCAGCCGTGGTAACCGCAAATAGCAATTAGGGAGCGGTCGGTGGCGGCGCGGGCGATGCGCGCGGCAATGGCGCAGGTTTCGCCGCCGCAGCGCGCGAAACGGACTTGTTCGGCCCAAGGATGGAGGGTACAGAGTGTATCCGCGAGTTCGATTTCTTCCGGAGCGTTCAGGGTACACATGGAGCCGCGCTGGACGCGCTCGATGACGGCGCGGGACACCTCCGGATGGGCATAGCCCAAGAGGCAGGAGCCCACGCCGTTGTGGGTCATGTCGTAATAGTGCGTGCCGTCGAGGTCCCAGACTTCGCAACCCCGGGCTTCGCGGTAATAGGCGGGCCACACGTCCGGCGCGAAGAGTTCCGGGCGCTTGCTGAGCAGTTGCGTCCCGCCGGGGATGCGTTGCTTGGCCCGTTGATAGAGTTGTTGCCCTGTAGGGGACATGGCTGTTTCCTGTATGCGTCAATTTGACTGCATGGTACCGCAAGGCATCTAATGAGCACAATTCATTTACCCAGGAAAGGGCTGGACATGCACGAGAGCGTGGTATTGCGGAAGTTGCGGAACAATGAACCGGTGTGGTGCGCCAAGGCGAATCTGACCGACCCCAGCGCCGTGGAAATCATGGGGTATGCGGGTGCGGATTGCGTGTGGCTGTGCATGGAGCACGGGCCGGTAGATTTTCAGGCGGTTCATCATCAGGTGCGCGCGGCGAAGATGCTGGGCATGGACGCGATGGTGCGGGTGGCGAAGGGATCGTATTGCGATTATATAAAGCCGTTTGAGATGGACGCCACGGGGATCATGGTGCCGCACGTGATGTCGGGCCAGGAGGCGGCGGAGGTGGTGCGCACGACGCGCTTCCAACCGGTGGGGCGGCGCGCGTGGGACAGCGGCAACTCCGACGGCCCCTTCTGCATGCGGACCCCGAAGGAGTATATCCGGTTCGCGGCGGAGCAAAAGTTTGTCATGGTGCAGATTGAGGATAAAGAATCCGTGGAATGCATGGAAGACATTGTGGCCACGGAAGGCATTGACATTGTGTTTCTGGGGCCGGGCGATCTGTCGCACAGTTACGGCGTGCCGGGCGAAGCGGGTCATCCGCTGGTGCGGCAGGCGGTGGACAAGCTGGCGGCGCTGTGCAAGAAATACAACCGGTTCTGGGGCATCCCGTGCAGTCCCGAGACCGCGCCGCAGGTGATTGAAAAAGGCGCGCGGTTTCTCGCGGCGGGCGCGGACGTGATTGCCATATCGGATTATTTCAATCGAATGCGGGAAGGTTTCCGGGCCATTGGAATGAATGTCTCCGGGCGTGTCTGATTCTTTCACACAGGTATCAAGACGCAATGCGGTGGATGACGGATGCACAACGGATGCGAT
>CAYXPO010000882.1:709-2114 GCA_964466925.1 uncultured Nitrospirales bacterium | reverse complement strand
ATGGCGCTCACCTTGCCGGGAATGCCAATCTTGTCCCGGCGGAAATCAATCCGGCGGTACATCCGCTTGTGGCCGCCGCCCCGGCGCCGCATGGTCACCTGGCCCTGGTTGTTGCGGCCCGCGTGGACCAAATTGGGTTCCAGCAGGGCTTTTTCCGGCGTTTTCTTCGTGATATCCGAAAAATCGGCCACACTCATCCCGCGCCGTGATGGGGTATAGGGTTTAAATTTCTTTAAAGACATTCACGCAGTCTCCGTTAGATCAACTCGATCTTGTCGCCCGCACGCAACGTGACAATGGCTTTTTTCCAATCCGGTTTGCGGCCCGCGCCACGCTGGGTAAATTGACGCCGTATCTTGCCTTCGTAATTCATGGTATTCACCCGAATCACCCGAATGTTCGGAAACAGCGCCTCAATCGCCTCGCGAATCTGTATCTTGTTGGCCTTGGGGTTCACGCGGAACGTGTATTGATTGCCCTTGCCCAACTGAATCTGCGACTCTTCCGTAATCACCGGGCGCTTCACAATATGATGCGGGTCTAAATTCATGACAGCCGCTCCTCTAATTGTTTCAACGCCTCTTCCTGCACCAGTACGCGCGCCGCGTTCAGCACATCCAGCGCGTTCAAATCCGCCGCCGTCCGCAACGTCACCCGCGCCATGTTCCGGCTGGACAGCGTCAGGTTCTCGTCCACTCCCGCCGTGACCACGAGGGTCTTGCGGCCTTCCGGCGCTGCCGTGTTGATGAATTGCGCAAAAGGCTTTGTTTTGGGCGCTTCCAGGCGAAGCCCCTGGATGACGCTCACGCGTTCGGTCCGCGCTCGATCACTCAGCACGCAACACAGGGCCTGCCGGCGGAACCGGACGGGGACATTTTGCCGGTAGCCGTGCGGACGGGGGCCAAACACCGTGCCGCCGCCGCGCATTTGCGGCTCGCGGATGCTGCCCTGGCGCGCCCGGCCCGTGCCCTTCTGGCGGAACGGCTTCGCGCCACCGCCGCTGATTTCATTGCGCTCTTTCGTTTTGTGCGTGCCCTGGCGCTTCGCGTTTTGCAGCGCCACGATCACGGCATGCACCAGCGCCTCGTTCGGGTCCACGGCAAAGACCGCATCGCTGGCCTCCACCACGCCCTGGTCCGCGCCTTCCATATTTATCAATTTCAAGGAAGCCATGGTTATTTGGTCCCTTTCACTTTCACGCTGTGCTCGACCACCACCAGGCCGCCTTTGGCGCCCGGCACCGACCCCCGGATCAGCAGCAGATTCTTCTCCGGATCGACCTCCACCACTTCCAGGTTCTGCGTGGTCACCTTGCCATTGCCCATCCGGCCCGGCATGCGTTTGCCGCGAATGACCTTCGACGGATACGCGCTTTGGCCGATCGAACCCGGCGCGCGGTGAAAGT
>CAYXPO010000882.1:0-699 GCA_964466925.1 uncultured Nitrospirales bacterium | reverse complement strand
AAGTTCGACCCGTGCCCGCCCGGGCCGCCTTTGAAGCCATGCCGCTTCTGGACGCCCTGAAAGCCTTTGCCTTTCGAGGTGCCCGACACGTCCACGCGGTCCCCCGCCTTGAACATGTCCAGCCGTATCTCGTCGCCCGGTTTCAGGGCCTCCGCGCCGTCCACGCGAAATTCGCGCAGCACGCGCTTGGGCGCCACCCCGGACTTTTTGAAATGCCCGGTGAGCGGTTTTGTGCAGCGCTTCGCTTTTGCGTCTTCGAAGCCGACCTGCACCGCTTCGTAGCCATCACTGTCTATTGTCTTGCGCTGGACAACAGTGCACGGGCCCGCCTGGAGCAGGGTCACTTCGACCCAGCGCCCATCGTTCAAGAAAACCCGGGTTATTCCCAGCTTTCGCCCCAACAGTCCAACCATTGTTTGGCCATCCTTACGCTGTAGTAAGTTTCCTAGCGTTTGCCCCAATCCCGTTCCGGGCGGGGCCAGCGCGATCATTGTTTAATTTCCACGTCCACTCCGGCCGGCAGCACCAGCTTCATCAACGCGTCCACGGTGGCCGCACTCGGGTTAAGTATGTCTATCACCCGTTTGTGCGTGCGGCACTCGAATTGTTCGCGCGACTTCTTGTGAATGTGCGGGCTCCGCAGTACGGTGTACTTTGACATGTCCATGGGCAAGGGGATGGGGCCACGCACGCCCGCTC
>CAYXPO010000881.1:0-2129 GCA_964466925.1 uncultured Nitrospirales bacterium | reverse complement strand
AATCCCCTCTTGATGCAGCGGGAGCAAGCCGCCGAAATATTGTCACGGGGGGCGTTCTCGCCCGATGGAAGTCGGGTGATCGGGGCAAGTTCATATAGCGTTTATGGGTATGGCACGTGGTTATGGGATGTGTATAAGGAAAAGACGGACCGGGGATTTTCGGATATTGTGCGGCCAGGCACCGCCGTGGCCTATTCGCGGGACGGGGCGAGTGTGTTGACCGGGCAGAGCGATGGGACGGTGCAGTTGTGGGATGTTGCCACGGGCGCCGAATTGCGGAAGCTTGAGGGGCATAATGGAGCCATACGCGGCGCCGTGTATTCGCCGGACGGCATTCATGTGTTGACGGGGTCTGAGGATGGGACCGCCAAGTTGTGGAATGTGGACACGGGCACGGTGACCGCCGATTGCACGTCCAATCAGGATGCGGTGATGGCGGTGGCGATCAGCCCGGACGGTGCGCGGATTGGCACGGGGGCCCTGAACAACACGGCGAAGATTTTTAATGCCCTCACGGGAAGTGAAATCTATTCGTTCAACCCCGCGCACCCCTATGGCGAAGTGCGCAGTGTGGCGTTCACGGCGGATGGGAAACGGTTTTTGACGGGATGCAGCACGGGGAACATTGTCATGTACGATGCAGCATCGGGCGGGGAGTTGGGCACGCTGGCGGGGGATTCTTCCGTGGTGAGTTTGGCGGCGGCCCCGGATGGATGGCATGTCTTTGCCGGGTTGAAAAATGGGCAGGCGGTCTTATGGGATTTGCTTGCCGGGCCGGTGGTTGCGTCCTTCGGGCCGGTGATGGGCGCTTCCGGATGCGATGCCGTGGCCTTGTCGCGGGATGGCGCCCAGATATTGCTGGCGGGCAATGATGATACAAAAGGGCTGGTATTCGACTCCGGGCTGCCCCCCGCGAACCGTCAAGCCCGGGATATTGCCGTGAATGCCCTTGTGGAAAGCGATGTGTATTCCCTGGAATACAGCGATTTCCGCCTGACGCTACCGAGCGGCGCGGCATCGAACCTGGTGGTGCGGATGACGCCGGCGGGCGATTCCGGGAATTGGACGCTGGTGGGGCGGCGCGGCGATTTCCCCACGTTGGTGGACTATGATTGGCGTGGCGTACTGAAATCCGATGGGACCATGGAAATGCTGATTCCCGCGCCGGGTTCGGGCGTTCTTTATCTGAGCGTGTTTTATTCCTACTGGGCAAAGGCCTACCAAGGGCATTTCACGCTGGAATGCCTGAGCATGGACCGGTATTTGGCGGATATCAGCCACCACACGGGCGGCAATGCCGGAAGCACCACGGTGAGCCTTTCAGGGCTTGGATTTGAGAGCGGCATGCGGGTCGAATTGCGCAGCGGCACGGGAGCGGTTTTGCGCACCTTTACGCCCTCCTCGTTCGGCGCGTCCTCGCTGAGGGTCACCTTGGATTTGACAGGGTTGCCGCCGCAGTGGGTGAATGTGGCGGTGGTGTGGCCGGACAACGAAGCATTGATCCTGCCGCAGGCGCTCGAAATCGTGGCGGGCGCTCCGGCGCAATTGACCACCACCCTCGAGGTTCCCGCCTATGCGCGGGGAAAGCGGCCCTTTTCGGTGTGGTTCGGGTTTGAGAATATCGGATTGGCGGATAAGGCCGCGCCGGTGTTCACGATCACCTCGCGGGATGCCATGCCGATGCGCCTGTCGCAAAACGAACCATGGTCCACAAACCCGATCCAGCTATTGGGATTGACCCCGGATGAGAAAGGAACGGGCGTGTCCACCTGCGAACCGGGGGCGCGCCAACGCATCCCAATACAGGTCTTTGGCAATGGCCGCGCACATCAAAAACTGGATTTTGACGTGAGTGTCGAGAGTGATCCGGAGACCGTGATTGATTGGAATGCGCAGGAGGCGAACATGCGTCCGGCGAATGTCGGGGATGCGCTTTGGACGCGGGTCTGGCCGCTGCTGAAACAAAATTTGGGAACTACCTGGGGCGCGTATGTGGCGCAATTGCGGAAAAACGCGGAGTATTTGAGTGCCCAAGGCGCGTTGTATTGGTCCGTCCCCGAACTTACCCTGTACGAGATGCGCAAGATCATCGGCGTCCACTTTCCGGACCTGAACCGGGATCTTACCTC
>CAYXPO010000880.1:0-2144 GCA_964466925.1 uncultured Nitrospirales bacterium | reverse complement strand
GGTGGGCGGCGGCAAAATTCGAGCAGGCCCTCCAAGCGCCGGTAACCACGCCGCATATCGAGGTGCATCAGAACCACGGGCCGGTGCAATGCAATGCGCGCGGCGGGAATCCCATGAAGATTGTGGACAAACCGTACACACGCGGATTTTATTGTCATGCGCCCAGCAAGATGACCGTTGTGCTGCCGGGTCCGGGAAAAACATTTGAAGCCATTGCAGGCGTGGATACGAATGACCAGACCAGCGGGGGGCGGGGCAGCGTCGTGTTTGTGGCGCATGTGGGAGATCGTGAGGCATGGCGTTCCCCATTGATGCGCGAGGGCATGCCCGGAATGCCGGTGTCCGTTGACCTCAAGGGCGTTACGCAATTCGTTCTGGAGGTGGAAGACGGCGGCGACGGCATCGGTTGTGATCAGTCCGATTGGGCGGAGGCCCGTGTGACGCTCGAGGACGGCACAGTCGTCTGGCTGGCGGAATTGCCGCTGACGGGTATCGGCAAACATGCCCCCACCACCGATCCATTTTTCTCGTTCGTGTACGGCGGAAAATCCTCCCAGGATTTCCTGAAGACATGGAAACGCGAACACTCCTCAAAAATTCTGGACGATCAACGAACCGAACACATGCTCACCTATACCGATCCCGCCTCCGGCCTTGTGGTGCGGTGCACGGCTGTCGAATATCGCGATTATCCCACGGTCGAGTGGACGCTCCACTTCAACAACACCGGCGACACGGATACCCCCATTCTCGAAAACATCCAGGCCGTTGACACACGCATCGAGCGCGGCGCGGATGGCGAGTTTAACCTGCATTATCACAATGGCGACAATTGCACGCCGGAAAGTTACGCGCCGCACGAGGAAACGCTTGCACCCGGCGCGGAAAAACACATCGCCAATACCGGTGGCCGCCCCACGCAAACCTCGTTTCCGTATTTCAATATCGGGTGGCCGGGGGAAGGGATGATCTTCGTGGTGAGTTGGGCGGGGCAATGGAGCACGCAGTTCAACCGCGACGCGGCGAACGGACTCCAACTGCGCGCGGGCCAGGAACTCACCCATTTCACGCTGCACCCCGGCGAGGAAGTCCGCACCCCCATGATCGTCCTTCAGTTTTACAAAGGCGATTGGCTGCGCGCGCAGAACGTGTGGCGGAGTTGGATGTTCGCGCACAACTACTACAAACCCGGCGGCCGGCCGTTGAAGCCGCAACTGTCCTTGTGCAATGGAAACTACTTCCCCAATTTGATGACGGTCGCGGACAAGGAACTCTTCTTCATCCGCCGCCATATCGAGGAAGGTATCCAATTCGATTGCTGGTGGCAGGACGCGGGCTGGTATCCCTGCGACGGCGTGGGCTGGCCGAAAACCGGCACCTGGGAAGTGGACCCCGTGCGCTTTCCGCAGGGTATTCGCGCGCTGAGCGATTATGTCCGCGCCAACGGCCGCAAAACGATGGTGTGGTTCGAGCCGGAGCGCGTGCATCCGGACACCTGGATTACCGAAAACCATCCCGAATGGGTGCACGGCGGAAAGAACGGCGGCCTGCTGAAACTGGGCGAGCCCGCCTGCCGCGAATGGCTCACCAACCATATTGATCAACTGCTGAAAGACCAGGGCATCGAAGACTACCGGCAGGATTTCAACATGGACCCGCTGGGTTTCTGGCGCGGGGCCGACACGGAAGACCGCCAGGGGATCACGGAAATCCGCCATGTCGAAGGCTATTTCGCCTACTGGGATGAATTGCAGCGCCGGGTCCCCACGCGCATGATTGATTCGTGCGCCTCCGGCGGCCGCCGCAACGATCTCGAAACGTTGCGCCGCGCCGTGCCGCTGTTGCGCAGCGACTGGTACAACGGGCCGGAAGGACAACAAAACCTGACGTATGGCCTGTCGCTCTGGATGCCTTACCATGGCACGGGCGTTATTTACGAAAAGGACGAGTACTGGGTGCGCAGCAGCATGGTGGCGGAATTCAGCTTCGGGCCGGATGCCGCGGACATTGATAAATTCGACTTCGCCCGCTGGCGGCGGCTCACCGGCGAGTGGCGGATCATCGCCCCCTATTTCCTCGGCGATTTCCAACCCCTCACTCCCTACAGCCAGGCCAATGATGTCTGGATGGTCTGGCAATTCGAC
>CAYXPO010000879.1:0-2147 GCA_964466925.1 uncultured Nitrospirales bacterium | reverse complement strand
GTGGATGTCAGCGACTTTGAAGTGACCACCGCCACGGTTTCCACGGAGAAAATTGATATCACCGGCGCGCAGGTGGTGGGCGTGACGCCTACGGAAGGCCTCCACCGGGTCTATACCGTCACCGTGGATATGAACCCCGGCATCAAAGGCGGGGGCTACCAGGACGTGGTGAGCATCAAGGTGCTGGATGATGACACCATTGTGGACAGCGATCTCAATCCCCTGGGGGGAGTGAATACGGTGGATTGGCCCAATAACGGGGAATTCACGTATTACGGCGCGTTTCAATTCGCCGATTTGGAACGTCCTCAACCGTGTGATTTTGCGGCCATCCAACACTACCTCGGCGTCATCTCCAATCCCTATCTCCCCATGATCAATTACGCCCTGTCGCTTGAAGCGGATAAAATGGACATCAATGGCGACATTGGCGCGCTCATCACCTCCCTCATGGGCAACGGCGACGTTAACCCCGACACGCTGTATGTCAAAGGCAACGGCATCTTGGAGAGCTTCGAGTTCGGCCTGATTGAGCGATGCGTCAAGGACGCCACCATAGATTTCACCGCCACCGGCGGCGTCACCCATGTCATCGCCGCGGCGGCCTGGAATAAAAACTTCGCCCAAATGCAATACGACCTTGGCGGCGCGGACAATCCGCCCGATCACCCCAACCAGGCCCTGCGTATTCTTGCCGGACTGGATTCCATGTTTGCCGCTTACATGATTATGGGGGAGCCCACCCTCATGGCGGTGATTTCCGTTGGTTCTTCCTATCTGTTGTCCGGAAATGTCTCCGAGTTCATCCCGGCGGTCGAATTCCACACGGTGGTGCCCGCCAACTACACCTGTTTGCCGCAATTCTTCGGTGCGCAGGATAAAAACAGCGACAACCGCATCACCATCAATGAATACGGCGACGCCGACGGCGACGGCTTCAATAATGCCCGGGAATATTTGTACTTCCAGTGCGAAGGCATCGCCGCCGCCATAGACGCCGCCCTCGACCCGGCGAAAACGCCCGCCCCGTTCCGCACGGCGTTCCTGATTGGCGAACCGTTGCGCCTGTATGTGCCTGAATTGCTGCACGTTAATAAAACCACCTATCAATGGTACAAAAACGATGTGCCGCTGGAAGACGGGCCCGGTATTTCCGGCACGAAAACCCGCACCCTGAACATCGCCTCGCTGGTTCAGGATGATTCCGGGGTCTACAAGTGCGTCTACAATGAAAACGCTCCGGATGCCAAGGGCGCGGACGTCACCTATGGCCCCATTACCATCGGCGTCTATGAAGAACTCCCGAACGAAGGGGAAGGCGGCGAAGGGGAAGGGGAAGGGGAAGGCGGCGAAGGCGAGGGCGAAGGCGAGGAAGAGGGACCATTGGATTTCTGTGAAATTATGGACCTCATCTACAACACCACGCAGTCGGAAGTGATGGCGCCGTTGCTCGCGTTGCTGGGCGATGATGCCGCGCTGATTAGCCTTATCCAATGCGAGGTGGCGGATTTGAATGGACCCTTTGTGGACACCGACACTCCGCCCGACGGAAAACCGGACATGCCCGGCCCCAATGGATTGCTGGACGGCGCATACGAACTGAATGTCATCGCGGAATTGATCAACAATCCGGGGTTCTACACCGGGCTGCCCAGCGGCGCGTTGATGGGGCAGGTGGCCGCGGGCGTTGACCCCGCCGCCGCCGCCAATGCCTTCGACTACAACTACAACGCCCTTTACACGCCGTTGGCGCCGTTCATTCCCCTTCTGCCCACGATTGTACAGAGCATGGCGCACATTACGCTCACCGAGGAACAAACCGATCAAATTTTGGCGCTGTTCCCCAACCTGCTGAAAATCCTGGCGGGATACTGCACGCTGGGCGATCCCGATTCGCTTTCGGTCGTGCTTTTCCTGACCAACCTGCTGCATGATTTCATCGCCACCATTCCCATCACGCCGGACGCTTTCATAACCCTGAACGGCATTCTGGGCCCCGATGGCGACGCGGACGGCGACGGCTACACCAACCGTCAGGAATATGAAGTATTCTCGGGGGTGACCTCGGGCAAGGGGCAAACCAAGGGCGGTGTCAAAGAAGACGAAGAAATTGCCACCGGACCCGGCCCCTACATCAAGGCGGCCCT
>CAYXPO010000878.1:0-2151 GCA_964466925.1 uncultured Nitrospirales bacterium | reverse complement strand
ATTGCCATTGGCACGGCGCATGGCTTCATGAATCAGCATCCATTCCGTTTCTTCCAGCGTGGGCAATCGCTTCAGGGAGACCATGGGGGACTCCTCGGCCCCATCCACCGAATCGTGCCGGAAATCGCCGCCGGGGGCATCGGAAGCCTGGATGCGTTGCAAAAAAGCATTGGTGGAAAGAACGCCGCCGGTATGCTTGCTGACGGCATCAAAAACCATGGATTCCAGTTCCCGGACATTGCCCGGGAAGGAATAGGTGGCCAGCAGATCAAACAATCCCTTGGGCGGAACCGGGGTCTTTTTCCCCATGGCCGTGGCCGCCTGTTCAAGAAAATGGCCCACCAATAACGGGATGTCCTTCTGCCGCTTGCGCAGGGGCGGAATATGCACGTGATGACATTTCAGCCGGTAGTACAAATCTTTCCGAAACTTGCCCGAAGCCTGTAATTTTCCCAGGTCCTGATGTGTGGCCACGAGAATGCGGGCATCCGTGGATTCCGGTTCGGCGCTCCCCAGCGGATAAAACTCCTTTTCCTGGATCAGCCGCAGCAACTTTATTTGGGCCACCGAACTGAGATCGCCGATTTCATCCAGAAACAGCGTTCCCCCCTTGGCTTGGGCAATCAGCCCCCGGCGGTCCGTATCGGCTCCGGTGAAGGCCCCTTTCCGGTGGCCGAACAAGGTGTCCGAAAACAAGGTGTCATCCAGCCCCGCGACATTCACGGCCACAAAATGCCCCGTGCGCTTGCTCAGGTCATGAAGCGTGCGCGCGATCATTTCCTTGCCAACCCCTGTTTCGCCGGTGATTAACACCGGCCGGGAAGACGGGGCCACCGCCTCCACGCATTGAAACACGGCATGCATGGCTGAATCCTGCGTCACAATGTCCGAAAACACCTCCGGGTGCAACAACTCCTGATTTTGGAGGCGGTAGGCCAAATCCGCGCAGGTTTGCCGGAGTTCCAGCACCTCAAAGGCGCGTTCCACGCCCGACAGCAGGCGGCTGCGTTCGATGGGCTTGACCATATAGTCAAACGCGCCGGCCCGCATGCACTCGACCGCCGTTTCGATATTCCCGGCCCCCGTCACGACAATCACCGGCACATCGGGATGTTCCTGGCAAATCCGGCCCAGCAACTCGAGCCCGGACACATGCGGCATAAACAGGTCCAGCAGCACCACCCCAATCCGCTGCCGGCCGATAATCTCCATGGCCTTTCGCGCATCCTGGCAACAAATAACGTTCTCGATGCCTTCCATCCGTAAAATCAGATTACAGGCCTGCAACGCCGTCCATTCATCATCAATTGCCAGCACCGGAAGTGACAACAAGTTCATAATGTAGTATCTCGCGACGCCACGGTTATTCCAACACGCATTACAGCGCAACACCTTTCCTTCAGGCAGGCCCGTAAATCATTCCAACCCGCCCTGCCCCGGCCAAACCATTCGCCCTCCGAACTCATATCTCCCACGGACCACGCAACCGGCTGTACCTCCATACCCATAAACGGCATGTCCGGTCCCGAAGCGTTCTTATTTTACACCGGAACCGCGGGAAGAATCATCCGCGCCGCGTTCTCTTCCGGACAGACCGGAAGCTCAAGCCGTCCGCCAAGGCGCGCCGCCAGCCAAGCCGGAACGGACCAGTCCGAATAACAGACCGGAGTATCGGCCCCGGCCAAAGTCACCGGGTCCACGGTTCGCCAGGCCGTTTGCGGCCTATCATCGCTTTTCCCCGCGGAAATGCGCACTATCACGGCCCCCGGTTCGTCCCCGCAGGCCGTGGCCGCCTCCAAGGGTATATTCCGGACGGGAATGACGCGGCAAACCGATTGAACCATGTGAATGATCAGTTGCATCAACAATAATCCATCGCCCCGGACGAATGGAAGCGATTCGCCAAAACACAGATGGAACTGGTTGGTATACCGCCGTATAAAGCCCGCCAGCAGGCCGGTTACGGATTCGACTGCCCGGTTGAGGTCCAGCATCTCCGAATCCAAATCCGCGCGCGGCACCACGTAGGTCCTCAATTCACCGGCCGCTTTACGGATACTCGTCAACCCCTCGCGCACCCCCGCAAACATCCGGGGAATCTCCGCGCGCAATTCGTCGTACGGAAGATATCCCACATTAAATCCCGAGCGT
>CAYXPO010000877.1:0-2157 GCA_964466925.1 uncultured Nitrospirales bacterium | reverse complement strand
GCAGTTCCGGTTGTTCCGTTTCCCGGAAGACCGGCCCCTCCAAGGCGTTCACCTGGCAATACTCGATATTGGCCACTTCTTTCAGAATGCGCGTGTAGAATCCCGGCTGGATTTGCGCCGCCAGTTTTTCCGATATGGCCTCGCAATTGTCTTCACGCAGATCGTCTTCGCCATAGAGGGCGCGAATGCTTTCGCGGACGCACAGTTGGTAGCCGGTGTGGCGGCATCGGTCATAATAGGGCTGTACCAATTTCCATTTGCTGCGCGGGGCCAGGGTATGCGAGATCATTTTATGGTAGTCGTCTTCGCTCTGCCCGGAGACCCGCAAATCCGAGTCGGAATAATGGCTGAACAGCATCCCGAAATCCGGGGCCGGCACAACCTCTTTTTGAGTCTTGGTTTGGATGCGGCGGGATTCCTCCCACAGATGTTCATGGGTGTCCACGAACGGCGTGGATCGCACCAGCTTTTCAAGGTCTTGGCGTACTCCGCCTGTCTTGCTTGCCAAGGGCGGCGGTGTACTGTCATCGGTGTGCCCCGATTGCGCCATCATGCCCAGTCCCGTCGCTATTCCGGCCGTTCCCAGAAATTTCCGCCGATCCACTTGTTTTGCCATGGTGTCCGCCTTTTGTTCGAGATTAGGCATATGCGGCCTGGCCGCATTTCCAAAGATTTCACGTTCCCGTCAAGGCTCTATTTATACTACTATCCACCACCCATCCGCCATTCTTTAACAAGATCCGCCTTCCAGATCGGTGTCATGGATGCAGCGGTCCCACGGTCCCCATCCGCCGCCCCTTGGGGGTCCCGGGACCCCGGACCCCGAATAGACTCGTTTCTTCCAGGATGGTATACTTACCGGGTGTGGTAGGAAAAAACAATGCTTTGCCAAAAATGCCATAGGAATTTGGCCACAATCCGCTATGCGGAGGTGGTGGACGGGAAGGTGGCGGATTTGCACCTGTGCCCGGAGTGTTTGTCGCAATACCGGCAGGATACGGCCACGGGATTTGAGATTTCCGGGGAAGGCCCCGCGCTGCACAAGGCGAAGAGTGCCGGAGCCCGCCGGGACCCTGCGGGGCCGGAGCAGGCGTGTCCTGAATGTGGCACCGACGTTGGGACGGTGCTGGAGAGCGGGATGGTTGGATGCGCCAAGTGTTATGAGCATTTTGGCAACCAGGTGGAGTCGCTGCTGGAGGGGATTCACTGGGCGTTGCGGCACAAAGGGAAAACCGCCCATGTGAATGACACCCGGATGCGGCTGCGGAATGATCTGCAAACGAAACGGGCGCTGTTGCGCAGCGTATTGCAGGCGGAGAACTACGAAGAAGCCGCGCGGTTGCGCGATGAGATTCGCATTTTGGAAGATGGATTGTACGTATCGGAGTCCGGGGCGGATTGACCGGAAGCGGTGTTTTCGGCCTCCGGAGGCAGAGGAAGAGTGGTTGCATGAAGATGGCGATGGACACATTGATGGAGAAACTGCCGGCTTGGTTGTTGCGGCGCGGCCCGGAATCCGGGGTGGCGGTGCTCTGTCATGGTTCATTGGCCCGGAACCTTTCGGATTTCCCTTTTCCCGGGCGCTGCACGGACGATGAGAAGAAGGCGGTGGAAAGCCGCGTGATGAGCGTATTGGACCGGTTGAGCCTGCTAACAACCGGCCAGTATTATTCCCTGCAGGAGATATCTTCGACCGAAGCGCGTTTTCTGGCGGAACGGTGTTTGATCACCTATGAGATGCTGTGCGCCAAAGGCCCCCGGGGCGTGTATGTCGCCGAAGACCAAACCCTGAGCATCATGGTGAACGGGGTGGACCATTTGTGCGTGCGGGTGCTGGAATCGGGAACGCAATTGCAGGAGGCATGGGCGCATCTGAGCTTGATGGAAGACACACTGCACAGCATGTTGGATTTTTCCTATCATGAACGGCTGGGCTTTTTGACCGCCGCGCTGAATTGCGTGGGGACCGGACTGAAGGCGGGGGTGTTGCTCCATTTGCCGGCCTTGACGATGACCAACGCCATCACGCATGCCATGGAAAGCGCCTCGGCGCAACATCTGTTGCTGTCGGGGGTGCGGCTGGGCGGCGGCCCGGAATCCGGAAAGGCCGGGCTGGAATCCTATGACAGCCCGATGGGTCATGATACGGATGAAGCC
>CAYXPO010000876.1:0-2166 GCA_964466925.1 uncultured Nitrospirales bacterium | reverse complement strand
CAATTTTCCAAGGAAATCCGTACTCCTGACCGGCTATCTGCGGAAGATGGGCTAATCCAATCCCGCAATCTTGGCGGTCTCTTTCAAATCGCCCACCCAGTTGCTGAGGGTGGGGCAACGATCAAAGCGGCGGCCTTTCAGCCATGTGCCCTGAATACAATAATTCACGGGTTTTCCGCGTTCTGCTCTTACAATCACCTGATGCTCGTTGGGTAATTCCGCCGTACGCACCGCCAAAGACTTCGGATAAACAACCCCCAAGCCTATCCAGCCGATGGCGGGTTCTTGAATACCCCAATTCGCCAGGATGCCCGCTTCTTTATCCACCGCGAAAAGTTCCTGCGGCAGTTTTCGGATGCCCAGGCCCACTTCAATCGTATCGTTCGGATTGCCCCCCTCCATCATCACTTGGATAGGCGAATCCTTGCGGTTTGCCAATGCACTGCATTTGAAACGCACGGTATAGGGCGCGTCTTCCGGCCCCACATGCTCCGCCAGCAATTCAATCGCCACCACATCCTTGGTTTCTTCAATCAATTTTTTGGACCAAACGATGGCCCCTTTCCCGCCCGGACTGTACACCGGATGGGATTTCCCATTGACATACAGGGTAATGCCGCCGAGCCCGCAAGTCTCATTTACATGCAATGCGTCAATCCCCCACTCCAATTCGCCGTGATAACTTTCCCCGGCCTTCATAATGGGGTAAACAAGTTCCGAGCGTTTCTTTCCAAAGAAATCAAACTGCCCCCAGTAACAACGGTACGCGGCCTGTTCTGATTCCCATCCAATATTCGGGGGAACCCAATCCTGCGCCCACGCCACACGCGGGTGATCATACTTGGCCACAATCCCCGCACGGAAAGAATCCCAATCGGGCGAAGTATCGCCAAGCGTGAATTCCTTTTCCAAACATCCGCGCATTCCAGCGACGTCCCCTCGCGCGCGTGCGGCATCGAAGGTGTTCCAAAATTCAGCCTTTGCACAGGTACCGCGCAGTTCCACAATCAAAACGTCTTTCAACAGGTCAAGGTAATACCGCCATGTCTCACTGCTATTAAGCAGCCGGAGCCGCTGGTCCACGGGCAATTGCGGCAAATCAAAGCCGGATTCAAGCAGTGTTTCAATAGCGTGTTCGCGGGAGATTCCGGAAGCCTTCAATGCCTGCCGCAGCCGCACGGTCAGCGGGAACAATTCGCCGGGCAGGGTCCCCAGCAATGGCTTCATGATTCCATTTAATGCCTCAAAAGTATAGGGAACATCCCGCGCATCCTGCGCCCCCGCGTTCCATGTTTCATCCGGGGTTCCGTCCACATTCAGATCAAGGGACCATGTATTGAGATAGCCATCGCCGTCGGAATCAGTATAGTCATAGCGCATATCCGGCGTCTGGTCGAAATTGTAATCCACGAGCAGCCAGGCATGGTTCGCGCCGAAAAGATGAATGCGCTGGTCCGTTTTGGAATAATAGACATGAATCGGCGCGGACGATTCCACATCCACCTCGAAGCGCTTGTTCACCGCCCCGCAACTGGGTCCTCCAATCTGCTGGAAAAATTCATTCCCCTTTGCAATGACGCCTTCCCAGCGTTCCTGCGGGTCCTTGAACATGCAACCATCAAAGGCTTCGCCATCCGTATTGAAATCGTTTTCATCCCAGGTGAGCATATACGCGGCCCACGGGAAGGCAAGGGCGTACTTGGGGGCCTCCTGGTAGGCGAGGAACGCGCCCGCGGGAATTCCCCGCAGAGTGCGCGTGTCGCCCCGCGATAGATCGAGCACGGTGTCACCGGGCGCATGCGCGCTGATGGAAACATCGAAATCACGCGGCGCATCCGGCGTGGCGTCATTGTCCGCGTCAAAACTGTAGCGCAAGCATTTAATGATCGTGCCCTGGCCTTCGATGCGGAGTACTTCTTCGGTAATACCGTCACCGTCCTGATCGTAGAAGGCAAAAGGATTTTCCCATCCGGGCTGCCATTCTTTGTCATCAAGTCCGATGACGTAGGCGGAGAAAATTTCATTGCCGCCGAAATGCGTGCGGAATTGGCAGTCTTGTTGCTGATAGGTATAGCCGACATCGTGCCAGAGCAGATTGTCATCGCCGATGTCCTTCCCCCACCAACAGGTAAGCACTTGCTTCTTCCATCCGATGAAGTATATTCC
>CAYXPO010000875.1:0-2169 GCA_964466925.1 uncultured Nitrospirales bacterium | reverse complement strand
GGCCCAGCGCCCAAAGCTGGAATTGGAACGCGGTGGACATCGGGCCGCACCGCGATCTGGCGGGCGACCTGATCAAGTCCGTTCACAACCGCGGGCTCCGCATGGGCTATTACTATTCGATTTATGAATGGTACAACCCGCTGTACAAGTCCGATGTCAACCGGTATGTCGAACAGCACATGCTGCCGCAACTTAAAGACCTGGTGGAACGGTATAAACCGGACATTATCTGGCCGGACGGGGAATGGGACCACAAAAGCGATGTGTGGCGCAGCACGGAATTTCTGGCCTGGCTGTTTAATGAGTCGTCCGCGCCGAAAGACGTGGTGGTGAATGATCGCTGGGGGAAGGAAACGCGCAACATTCATGGCGGTTTCGCCACGCCGGAATACGGCGGCATCCCCGAAGGGAAGTTGATTCAGACGGGTCATTTTGAGGAATGCCAGGGGATGGGAAAATCGTTCGGATATAACCGCAATGAAGACGCCGCCTGCTACCGGAGCGCCACGGAATTGCTGCATCTGCTCATTGACAACGTAAGCCGGGGCGGCAACCTGCTGCTGGATATCGGCCCCACGGCGGATGGGCGCATCCCCGACATCATGCAGCAGCGGCTGCTGGACATGGGCGAGTGGCTGGCGATCAACGGGGAGGCCATCTACGGCACGGAGCCCTGGAAAGACGCCCCCAAGATGGAACAGGTCCGCTTTACCGCCAAGGGCGATGCCCTCTACGCCATTTGCCTGAAATGGCCGGGACCGGAACTCGTCTTTGACAAACCCGCCGGCCTGGGAGCCGTGAAGGCTTCTTTGCTGGGCCATAATCAGTCCCTGCCGGTCAGTGAAGCCGGAGGAAAACTCCGCATTCAAACCCCGGTGCTGGACATCGATCAAATGCCCTGCCGGCACGCCTATGTCTTCAAAGTGAACCCCTAACGCACCCAACAACCGTATGGAAAGGGCTTTTATGAACACCGCAACCATTCAACGCCGTCAATTCCTGAAAACCGCCGCCGCCGGGGCCGGATTGCTCATTTTGCCCAGCGGGACGCTTTTCGGCGCAAACACGCCCAACAACAAGCTCAACATTGCCCTGATTGGCGCCTATGGCCGGGGCACGGCGCATTATGACGGCCTCGCTTCCGAAAACGTGGTGGCGCTGTGCGACGTGGATGAGGAACATCTGGATTTTGCGGCGGAAAAATTCCCGCAGGCGAAAAAATACGTGGACTGGCGCAAGTGCCTCGAGCAGAAGGACCTGAACGCGGTGGTGTGCTGCACCACGGACCACACACATGCGTTTGTGGCCAACTGGGCGATGCGCCGCGGCCTGCATGTGTATTGCGAGAAACCGCTGGGCAACACCGTGGAAGAGGCGCGCCTTTGCCGGGCCACCTACCTCGCGTATAAGGACAAACTGGCCACGCAAGTGGGCACCCAGCGGCACGCCTACGAAAATTTCAACCGGGTCCGCGAACTGATTCTGGATGGCGCGATTGGGGAATTGAAAGAGGTGTGCGCCTGGGGGAACCGCCAGCTTCCCAAGCCCGGTTATCCTCCCGCCGCGGGCACGCCGCCCAAGACCCTGCATTTCGATCTGTGGTTGGGCCCCGCGCCGGATCACCCTTACAATCCTGAATACTTCTCCGGATCGTGCGGCATGAACTGCCTGCAATGGAATATGTATTGGGACTTCGGCAGCGGCCAGATTGGCGACATGGGCAGCCATACCATGGACTTGGCGTGGAATGCCTTGGACGCCGGCCTTCCCACGGCGGCGGAAGCCACGGGCGACCCCTTCAACCCCGAAGTGACGCCCGTGAAACTCAAAATGACCTTCCAGATTCCCGCCAATGACTGGCGGCCCGCCCTGCCGGTCACCTGGTATCAGGGCGGCGCCATGCCGGAGTCCCCCGATGAGTGCCTTGATCTGAACAAAATCGATCATGGCGTGTTATTCACGGGGACCAAAGGGCATCTTGCCGCCGGGTTCCAGAAGCGGTATCTCCTTCCCAACGAGGAAGGCGCGGACATGACGTACTACAACCGACGCCCCACGGAGAAACTCCTTCCCCCGCTCCACAACTTCCAGAAGGAATGGCTCAACGCGTGCAAGGGCGATCTCAAGACCTCGTGCGATTTCGATTACAACGGCCGGATGACCGAAATG
>CAYXPO010000874.1:0-2170 GCA_964466925.1 uncultured Nitrospirales bacterium | reverse complement strand
CTGAAAAAGGGCACATTCGCCTCGCCGGCCACCGCCCGCGCCAACAGGGTCTTGCCCGATCCCGGAGGCCCCACCAAGAGCACGCCGCGGGGTATTTTGCCGCCCAATCGCGTAAACTTCTTCGGGTCTTTCAGAAATTCAATAATTTCCTGGAGCTCTTCCTTCGCCTCATCCACTCCCGCCACATCATTGAAGGTCACGGTCTTGTCGCTCTGATTGACCATCCGGGCCCGGCTCTTGCCGAAGGAGAGGGCTTTGTTGCTGCCGCCTTGCATCTGGCGAAACATGAAAAACCAGAAAAGCCCGATGATAATCACCAGCGGAAGAACGTTAATTAACAGCCCCTGCACCCAGGTGTTGTCCACGGCGTATTTGTATTCGCCCTCTTTCGTCTGGACCTGCTGCTTCCATTCCTCTTTGAACTCACTGGTGTAAAATTCCATGGACTTCTGGCCGTCCACGGGTTCTTTGAACTTCACAATCACCCGGTTGAGTTTATCGGCGGCGGGTTTGACCAGCACCGAGGCCACATTGCCTTTTTCAAGCTGGGCCACAAAATCGGGTTCCAACAGCTCCTTCTGTCCGCGTTTCATGGTGGGGAAATTGGACAGCGCGAGCACCACAATGATCAGCAGGACAATCCAGAACGATACCTGCTTTAAAAAACTGTTCATAACGTGTTCAAAAACCTCATGTTGAGCGGGTTTGGGCACTATTCTCCCATGAGCACTCTTCTACATGATAACATACGAACGCCTCTGGTACAATCCCGGCATCCTTTTTCCTTGGACTGTTCAACCGCGAAGGAGACCTATTCCCATGAACCTCTTACTCTCGGCCGGATTGCTATGCCTCACGGCGCAGGCCGCCGCGCCCATTCCCGTAATCCTGGACACGGACATCGGGGGGGACATTGACGACACTTGGGCCTTGTGCATGTTGTTGAACACCCCGCAACTGGACCTGAAGCTGATTGTCACCGCCTTTGACGACACCCCGGCCAAAACCCGGCTGGTGGCCAAGATGCTCGAACGCCTGGGCCGGACGGATATCCCCATCGGCACCGGGAAGAAAACCAGTGACGCCAAGATCAATCAGGCGGACTGGCTGGGCGGTTTCTCCCTGGACGGGTACAAGGGGAAGGTTCATGAGGACGGGGTGCAGGCCATGCTCGATGTGCTGCGCGCCGCCCAGGAAAAAATCACCCTGTGCGTCATCGGCCCGCAAACCAACATCGCCGAAGCCCTGAAACGGGATCCCGCCATCGCGCAAAAGGCGCGTATCGTCTCCATGGCCGGCAGCGTGCATGTTGGCTACGACGGAAAACCGAAACGCGATCCCGAATATAACGTGGTGGCGGACATCCCCGCCGCCCGCGCGGTGTTCGCCGCCCCTTGGGATATCACCTTTGCCCCCCTGGATACCTGCGGCCTCATTCGCCTCAAAGGCGAAAACTATCTGAAGGTCGCCGGGGCCGGCACCCCAAACGCAAAAGTGGTAATCGAGAATTATGCGAAGTGGACCCTCCGAAAGCATTATGCCGAAAACGAGAGCAGCGTATTATTCGACACCGAAGCCGTCTATCTCCTGTATGACGAGGCCCTCGTGGAGATGGAAACCGTCAGGTTGTCCGTTGACGACAAAGGCGCGACCGTGCCCGACGAAAAGGGCCGCCCCGTGCGCTGCGCCCTGCGCTGGAAGGACCAGGCCGCCTATGAAGCGCTCCTGATAAAAACCCTGATTGGGAAATAACCGCCCCCTGAAGCTTCACCCAAGAAGCGGTGACGCCTTCCATGAAGTTGTGCAAGCGCAATTGCTTCGCTACTTCAAAATCACCTTGTTTTTCGTCTCGATGGTGACGGGGCCGAGGAGGCCGGATACATTCGCGCCGCGGTAATGCGTGGGGATGGTGCCATAGTGGTTGGAGAGGGTGTTGTAGACCAGGATTTCGAGCCGGTTCTCGCCGGGTTTGATGAAGGAGGAAATGTCCACTGTCCAAGGTGGTGTGAGGAGAAGTCCTGCATTGGACCCGTTTACGCGCACTTCGGCGGTGGCCACCACGTTGCCGAGATTAAGCATTACGCGGCCCCGGGTTTGCCCTTCCGTCAGGGTTACGGTTTTCCGGTACCACGCGCCGCCGGAGTAATGTTCGAGCACGCCGGCCTTCGCC
>CAYXPO010000873.1:0-2174 GCA_964466925.1 uncultured Nitrospirales bacterium | reverse complement strand
AACAGAGAAATCCGCCCGCCGCTTTCCGCGGCGGGTGGTGCTTTTATTAGGCGTCGCCCCGTTAATGCATTTCGGCCAATTCCGCGATCCGGTCCTTATCCAGCTTCGGAAACAGAATTTGCGGGTCCTGCAAAGGATTGCCCGCAGGCAGAATTTCATTCGCAAAGACCCAGCCGTCCGGTCCGCCGTTTGGTCCGCCTTCGGGCAGCACCAGGCCCAATACTTCCGCCAGGGTTTGTGCCCCGGTGGGGAGGAACGGGGTCATGGTGACACACAGCGCCTTCACGATCTGGCAGCAGACGTACAGGGTCGTGGCGGTGCGCACAGGGTCCGTCTTCCGCGTGACCCACGGTTGCTTGGCGTCAAAATAGACATTCGCCTTGCGCCCCAAATCAATGAACCGTTCGAGGGCCTGACGGAACCGGAAGCCTTCCAGCGCCTCGGCGATGGCGTCCACCTGAACAGGAATCGCGTCGAGCATGGCCTGATCGTCCGCATCCAACAGGCCGGGTTCAGGCACATGATGCCCGAAATTTTTGACCGCCATCGTAAGCGAACGGTGGACAAAGTTGCCCACGATGTCACACAACTCGCCGTTGTACCGGTTCAGGAAATCATCCCAGTCGAAACTGGAATCCTTCGATTCCGGCGCGATGGCGCACAGGTAATACCGGATGACGTCCGCCGGAAACTGATCCAGCGCCCATTTGACGCTGATCATGTTTCCGCGCGATTTGGAGCCTTTTTCCGATTTTCCCGTCTGCCGGTTGTAAATGTTCAGGTATTCGTTGCCCACCACGTGGTCGGCCAGGATGTAGCCGTTTTGCCCCATGAGCATGGCCGGGAAAATCACGGCGTGGAACGGTACGTTGTCTTTCCCGATGAAATGCACCATGCGGGTCCCCGCGTCTTTCCACCACGTTTCCCAGGCGTTGGCGTTACCCTGGTTGATGCCCCATTGCC
Organism: uncultured Nitrospirales bacterium; assembly: GCA_964466925.1. Lineage (GTDB taxonomy): Bacteria > Hydrogenedentota > Hydrogenedentia > Hydrogenedentales > CAILVY01 > CAILVY01. The sequence goes on along the minus strand of CAYXPO010000873.1, from coordinate 1,211 downwards.
GCGTATTCGTCACATATCCGATGGGGGCGTCAAACCATACATAAATCCGTTTGGAGGAGGCCTCCGGATCCTCCAGCGGGATGGGCACGCCCCAGTCCGTATCGCGGGTGATGCAGCGCGCGCGCAGTTCATTGACCCATCCATACGCGATGCCCTTCACATTGGCGCGCCATTCCTCGTGGCCGTCCAGCCACGCCTTCAGCCGTTCCTGAAACTTGGTCAGATCGAGAAACCAATGCTTGGAAGGCCGCAGAATCGGTGTCGAAGAATCGCCTGGAATATTCGCCCGGGGGGCCACCAAGTCTTTGGCGGCGTATTGCGCCCCGCAACTCTCGCATTCATCGCCGTTCGCGTCTTCATACCCGCACTTCGGGCAGGTACCCTTCACATAGCGGTCCGGCAAATACCGGCCGGATTGCGGCGAATACCAAATCTCCATCTCCTGCGGATATACATACCCGCCGTCAAATAGGGTCTTGAAGAAAGCCTGCGTCGTGGCGATATGGAGATCCCATGAGGTCCGGCCATAGATATCGTACGAAATGCCCAGCCGCTTGAACTCCGCCTCATTGGCGTTATGATACCGGTCAATGACTTCTTTGGGGGTAATGCCTTCCTTCAGCGCGGTCAGCGTTATGGGGACGCCATATTCATCCGATCCCCCGATATACAACACCTTGTCCCCCCGCAGCCGCTTGTACCGCACATAGATGTCCGCGGGCAGGTACGCGCCGGCGATATGCCCCAAATGGATATGCCCGTTCGCATAGGGCAGCGCACTCGTCACCAAAGTTCGCTCAAAGGTATTCTCAGAAGCCATGATGTCGCCTTCCGTTGAGGTTGAATGGAAAGAATCCTGATCTTACCCTAAAAAGACGTCCAATATCATATTGGCCCAAACTTTATGCTGCCCAATCCTATGCGCACTAACCGGCGAAGCGGCGATGCCTTCCAACACCGCAACGGTCCGGGAAGGCATCAACATGGGCCCAACCTCGCTGTTTGTTGTGAACAGTAGTACGTCTCGCTATCATTAAACGTGAAGGATTTGGAATTGCCGGGAAAGTTCTCTACACTAACGGGATTAATCATGTGTTTTATCGCGTATCCGGCACGTAAAATGCTGAAAAACAGCTGGTGCTAATTCTCACTATCGTCATTCCCGCGAAAGCAGGAATCCAGAAAAAGAATACATCGAATCCTGGATTCCC
>CAYXPO010000872.1:0-2178 GCA_964466925.1 uncultured Nitrospirales bacterium | reverse complement strand
CGATGAAGCCTTGGAAACCGCGGTGCAGCATGAAGGGGACATTCAATTGCTGCACACGGACTTGGTGATGCCCGGCATGAACGGGAAGGAATTGTATCAGCAGATGCAATCGCTGCACGGGGAGACCAAGGTGCTGTTCATGTCCGGCTACACGGGGGATGTGACCATGCATCACGGCGTTCAGGAAGAGGAAACGGAATTCCTGCAAAAACCCTTCGCCATGCACGAACTTACGTCAAAAGTGCGGGCCGCGCTGGGTTCCCGGGCCGGTTAAAGGTTTAAAAGCGCGCCGGCTTTTTCCACGGAATCACAGGCCACGAGACGCTCAAAGAAATCGGCGTTCTTCAGGCTGAGCATTACCTGCGCCAGGGTCTTCAGATATTCCTTGTCCCCGCCCTTGGGGTTGGCGAACAGCACGATGACGTACACCGGCTTCTGGTCTTCCGCGCCGAAGTCGATCCCCTTGGGTGCAATGGCGATCCCGAGGGTGGATTCGGTCACCTCCTCGATCCGCGCGTGCGGAATGGCGATGCCCCCGCCGATGCCCGTGCTCAGGCGGGCTTCGCGCTCATGGATGGCCGCCCGGAACGCCTCGGCATTGGTGACGGCCGGATTGGACGCCACCGCCGCGATCAACGCATCGAGCGCGTCTTTCTTGGCCGTGCCCTCCGGGAGGATGCAAATCTGCGATTCGGGAATCGGAACGCCAAAAGCACTCATGACCCACCTCGATAGTTCGGCTTTGCCAGCCGGTTCGGAAAACCATGGTTTTATCCGGAAAACGCCAGCCGGGGCAAGCCGCGCATGCGGGCCAGTGCCTCGTCCAGCCGTTTTTCCTCCACCGTGAGCGAAAACCGCACAAAACCCTCGCCATGTTGGCCATAGGCGGAGCCGGGCGCGATCACCACGGCGCACTTCTCAAAGAGATATTCACAGAACCCGGGGGACGTAAACCCATTGGGCACGGGAACCCACAGGTAGAAGGTTCCCTTGGGCGGCTCATAGGTCCAGCCCAATTCGCGCAGGGTGCGGATCACTTTCTCGCGCCGCCCCGCATAGACAGCCAGCATTTTATCAATGAAGGCGTCGCATTCATCCAGCGCGGTGATGCCCGCGTATTGAACCGCGTTGAACACGCCGGAATCCGTGTTGGCCTTTGAGGTGGCGATGGCCTTTACAATCTCCGGGTTGCCGCAGGCCATCCCGATGCGCCAGCCGGTCATGTTGTAGGGTTTTGACAGGGAGTTCAGCTCGACCCCCACGTCTTTGGCGCCCGGGATGCTCAGGAAACTCAGCCGGTCCACGCCGAACACCACTTCGCTGTACGGATTGTCGTAACACACCGCGATATCGTTGCTTTTCGCGAACTCCACCAACTCCTGCAAAAACGGGCGCGTCGCCACGGCCCCCGTTGGATTGTTCGGGTAATTCAAATAGAACGCCGTGGCCTGTTTCGCGATATCCGAAGGGATGTCGGAAAACTTGGGCAAGAAGGCGTTTTCGGATTTCATGGGCACGGGATAGGGCGTGGCGCCCACAAACCAGATGCTTGGCTTATATCCCGGATAGCCGGGATCCGTCACCAACACCAGATCGCCGGGATTGATGACCCCCAGCGCAAAGTGATGGCACCCTTCCTTTGACCCGATCAGCGTCACGATTTCCTTCTTGGGGTCCAGGGCCACCGCATACCGGCGCGCATACCAGCGCGCCACCGCCTCGCGAAAGGCCAGCATGCCCCACTCCTCGTCGGTGGGATACCGGTGGTTTTCAGGGTCTTGCGCCGTGCGGCACAACGAATCTATCACCGCCTGCGGCGTGGGATCCACCGGGTCCCCGATGGCCAGGCTGATGACATCCACCCCCTGGGCCTTGGCGGCATTGATCTTATTCCGCAAGGTCATGAACAAATAGGGGGGAATTTTGGTCAGACGTTCCGCGGTCTGCATAATGACAACTTCCTTCAACCTCTCCCGGCGCCATAAAAACGACATAAAACAATGATGAACGCCTAATCTTACACGCCCGCCCCGGAAGTTTCAAGAAAACGAATGGATGGACCTAAACAAACCCAATGGGCTGCACGGACACACACCTGCAAATCCGGCGCGGCGGGGGCGCGGCTAACCCATCTTCCGCAATAGGTTCCCAGAAAATGCATAAACAGGCTGTTTAACC
>CAYXPO010000871.1:0-2191 GCA_964466925.1 uncultured Nitrospirales bacterium | reverse complement strand
CGGTCTCTGCTGTTTGGTCACATCCACTTGTATTGTTGTTCGATGGTGTCGTGGGGCGTGTAGGAACGGATGTGGTCTTCGAGGCGTTCGCCGAGGAGTTCGATCTGTGCCTTGTCAATCTGGCCCATACCGGCCTTGGCGCAATAGACCATGTAGCCGATCTTGGCGTGGTCGAAGCCCATGAGTTCGGCGCCGAGGCGGTCCACCGCGAGCCAATCGGTGCCGGCGAGGGCGATTCGATGGTCCACGGGGGTTCCGGCGACGGGGCCGTTGTGTTCCATGCCTTGATAGCCGTCGAGGACGGTAAGGTGGGGGGTGGCGCGTTTCGCGAGGGTGAAGAGATTGAAGTGGATGCCCTGGTTTTGGGGACCGCCGTGGATAAGGTGTTTGTCGGTGGTTCCTTTGCTGTTGGGTCCCCAGCGGAATCCGGCGTCTTTGATAATCGCGCCCGCCGCGATGTTTTTAAGGCCGAGGGTGACGATGGCGCGGTCGTGGGTTTTCATGGGGGCGGTGGAAATCAGGTAGATGCCGGGATCAAGAATCAATTTGGAAAACCGGACGGGAATGACATGGTGGCGTTCGTCCACAAGGTATTCGGTTCCAAAAGGTTCCGCGTCAAGATCGAGGAAGCGGACACGGTACTTGTCTTTGAGCCGGTAATAGCCGTAGTTGCCGTAGCCTTCGGCGGCGGGGCCGTTGGCGGGGGATTCCGCGATGATGATTTCGTCCTGGGCGAGCGGTTTGAGGAATTCCAGGATGCCTTCGAGGCAATCCACATGGGTGGCGGTGAGCTGGTTGTCTATGTTCACGAGATTGGGCTTGATGACGATGGTTTTCTTCTTGGCAAGCCCTTCGCGAATGTGGGGCGCGATGAGTTTCAGGGCTTCGTGGACATTTTGAGCGCGGGAATCGCCATGAGTCAGGGCCACGCGGGCGGGGGGCGTCTGTGCGCGGGCGGCCTGCATGAAGACCGCCCCGGCGGTGAGGCTGGCGAGGGAATGCGTTAGGAAGGAGCGGCGGGACAGGGCGTTGTCTTCAATCATGCGCTTTTTCCTGATGGTCTTCTTGAACTTTCCATTATCTTACCATAAAATCTATTTGTCCCGGTTTGGCCCCGCATGTGATGGCGGGCAAGATAGGAGCGTGAACGAATTATGCCGCGGTATACGTATCAGGTTATTCATGAGGATGGGACGGAGGGGGAGGTGTTTGAAGTGGAACATGGCATGAAGGAACCGGCACTGACGGTGCATCCGGTGACAGGGGAAAGAGTGGTGCGGGTGTTTTCAGCGCCGCATGTGGCGGGGTGGAGTCATGAGCGGCAGGGGAAACAGCTTACGAGCGAGAAAAACCTGGACCGCCTGGGGTTTACGAAGTATGTGCGGACGGGGCATGGGAAGTATGAAAAGCGGACGGGACAGGGGCCGGAGCATATTTCGGCGGATTGATGAAAAAAAGGGGGGGCGGCCCGGACTGGTTTCGGTGGAATTTTGTATGCTATGATTTTGCCGTGTTATGGCGTTCAGCATGTACCCGCAACGATGAGGGAACGATATGTATAAGGGACTTGTGGTGTTGGCCCTGCTGGGTTTGGCGCTGTGCGGCTGCCAAACGGGCAATGATTTACCGCCGGACGAAACGGCCCCGCCGGATATTGCGGAAGATATGGCCCCGCCGGCCCCGGATATCATCGAAAGCAAGGAACTTGCCCCGCCCTCGGGGGCGGGGAGCGCGCCGGGTGTCACGGCGCCCTCCGTTCCGGAACCGGGATTGCCCTTGTCGAATACGCAACGGTTCAGCGATGTGCCCCTGCCCGAAAATCTGAAAGAGGACATGGAGCACAGTTATGTGCTGGAAACGGAGGCGCTTCAAGTGGGGAAGGTGGTGTACCGGTCGAAGGCGAGCGTGAATTCGCTGGCGCAGTTTTACGTGGAGCATTGCCCGGCAGCGGATTGGAAGATGAAGAGCCTGATGCAAAGCGACGGGTATTTTATCGTGTTCGAGAAGCCGGGGAAACAATTGACGGTGCATGTGAAGCATAAGGGCGGCCTGCGGCCGCACAGCGAGTTGGTGCTTCATTTAACGCCGCTTTCGGGAACGAAGGCGGCTCCATGAATAAAGCAATGCTCCTGGCCCTGGGGAGCCTGTGGCTGTTCGCCGCCGGGTGCGCCCAGAATGGAGTGCTGCCGGC
>CAYXPO010000870.1:1436-2196 GCA_964466925.1 uncultured Nitrospirales bacterium | reverse complement strand
CTCGTAACGGGGACGGCGCCCGCGGCCTCGGTGGTGGAGGAATGCACGTTTCAGGCCTTGGGCACGGGCATGGATATCGGGGATGACATTCCCATGGTCCGCCGGTGCATTTTCAGGAATATCGCGGGGGCCGGGATCATTGTCCGGGCCAGCGCGGCCGCCGTCAGTACGAATTCCATTGGCGGCCAGAATGATCCCCGGCGGGGCTGCAACACGTTCGGTTTGGATATTGACGGCCCCGCCATCCTGAACGAGCGCGCCACGCCGTTGGTGCTGGAAAACAACGATTGGGGCACGGGCAATGCGCAAGAGATTGCGGCGCGCATTGGCGGCACGGGAGGCAATGATTTCACGCCGTTCCTGGCGGCGGGTTCCGGGATATTGGCGGCTTCGCTCTATTGCACGGTGTGGGATGCTGGAAGCCAGGCGCGTATTGCAAATGGTTCCGTTCGGGCGGGGAACTATGGCCCGGTGACGGAAAACATACAGGGCATCTATGTGTTTCCCGCATTGCCCTCCGGAACGTATACGGTCCTGGCGGGCGCTCCGGATTATCAAAACGGGCAACAGATACTTGCGGTGGGAGCGGGGCAGCAGAACGCGGCGGTGTTTGCGCTGGTTGCCGAAGGAGGACCGGAAGGGGAGGGTGGTGGCGAAGGGGAGGGCGGCGGAGAAGGGGAAGGAGAACCCGAACCGGAGGATTGCCAGTGCTCGAATTCACGAAAGGCGTTGCCGAATCCCGGTGAAATGTTCCTGGGGG
>CAYXPO010000870.1:0-1426 GCA_964466925.1 uncultured Nitrospirales bacterium | reverse complement strand
GCTGGCCGCCTCCGCGCGGGTAAATAGGAAAGAGAACGAATAACCATTGGCCGGAAACTACAGTGCAAAGGAAAGCCTTTTATGCTGCGAACACTAGGCATGGTCATTGTTTTGGGGACTGCTGCGCTCCCTGGGTCTGCGGCGGTATGGTATGTGGACAAAGATGTGACGGGGACGGAGACGGGCGCCTCCTGGGCGCAGGCGTTTAATACGCTTCAGGAGGGGATTGACGCGGCGGCGGCCGGGGATGAAGTGTGGGTGGCGGAGGGGCGGTATAATGAGGCGCGCACCCATATGATGCACTCTCCCGCGGTGGACACGGGTTCCCTGGTGTTGAAAAACAACGTGTCGTTGTATGGGGGGTTCGCGGGAACGGAAACCGCGCGGGACCAGCGGGACTGGAGAACGCATGATTGCATTATTGACGGGTCCACGGCGCGGGGCGGCGAGTTGCCGGCCTACCATGTGGTGGTGGGTGGGAATATGACTATTCTGGACGGTTTTGTGATCACCGGCGGCGCGGGCGACGATGGCGTTCCCGGAGTGGAGTCGCCGCAGGAATGGGGCGCGGGCATGTACAACGATAATGTGTATGTCTCCGTGGTGAATTGTGTTTTCACGAACAATCGCTCCGAGACCCAGGGCGGGGCCATGTATAATAATGAAGTAACCGTTCATGTCACGGATTGTGTGTTTGCGGATAACACGGCGCACTACGGCGCGGGCTTCATCACCAATGGCAACACCAATGATCTGGTGGTCAAGGAATGCATTTTCCGGAATAATCAAGTGAGCATTGACGGAGGCGCGGTGGAATGCTGGGGCGGGGGAAGCTACACGTTTACCAATTGCCTGCTGCATGGGAATTCGGGAGGCCGGTATGGCGGGGCCATGGTGAATGGCAACGGGGCGAATGTGACGCTGATAAATTGCACCTTTTGGGGCAATTCGGGAGGCGAGGCCGCCCTGTCGAATTGGGGTGTTTCGCCCATCATCACCAATTGCATCCTGTGGGGAAATACTCCGGCGGCGATTAATGGCGGCGCCACCGTGTCGAACTCGGATATTCAAGGGGGCTTCGCGGGGGACAATATTATCAACCAAGACCCCCTTTTCAAACAGCCGGAATCCGGGGACTTTTCGTTGCAACCGGATTCGCCCTGTATTGATACGGGGATGGTGGGAGCAGGCGTGCCGTCAAAGGACCTTGAAGGCCGCCGCCGGCCCATTGACATTCCGGGCAAGGGGGAAGATGGCGCGGAACTGGGGTATGACATGGGTGCGTTCGAGTACATGAGCATAATTTATGTGGATCGGGACAATACGTCCGGCGCGGAGACGGGCATGAGCTGGGGGGCCGCCTTCAATACCATCCAGGAAGGGATTGACGCGTCGTTCAACCTTGGGGGAGGAGATGTGTGGGTGG
>CAYXPO010000869.1:0-2209 GCA_964466925.1 uncultured Nitrospirales bacterium | reverse complement strand
ACACGCTTCACACGATTTCCCGGAGGTTTTATACAGACTAATCTGTGATAATCTGTGTGTAATCCGTGCAATCTGCTCTGAAAATTCCTAAGCCGCCTCCTCGTAGGTCTCCAAGGTCACCTTGTAACCGAGGCGTTCGAGCCGATTCACATGCGAACGAACGATGCGATCTTCGTCTCGGCGGTCAAAGTAATCGGCACCGAGGTCTTCGTATTCCGCGCCCGTGGACAACAGGACATGAATGACCACCAGGAGCGAATGCGCCACGGCTACCAAGGCTCGCTTCTTTCCGCGACGACCGACCAACCGACGGAATTGAGCATGGAAGTAGGAACCCTTTGCGTGGCTCGCGGCCCATGCTGCCTGCACCAGCGCCGTCCTCAGCCAACGATTTCCTTTGGTCGTGCGCCCACTCTTGCTCTTTCCACCGGTTTTATTGTTGCCCGGGCAGATGCCGGCCCAGACCGCCAAGTGTCCTCCGGTCGGAAATTGCTTCATGGTCACGCCGATCTCCGCCAGTACGTTCTCCGCGCCCCGCCGGTCAAAGCCCGGGATCGCGTCCACCTTCTTGATCGCATCCTCGAATGGGCCACTCAGTTCCTCGATGCGGCAACTGAATCGCTCGATGCGACGCTCCAAATCCTCCACCTGGTCCAGCAGTTCACCCAGAAGCCAGCGGTGATGATCGGTGACGTGACCGTAGAGGGCTTCCTGCAGTGCGGGGATCTTCTCTCGCAGCTTGCGCCGGGCAAGGTCGGCCATCTCCGTCGGTGTTTGACGACCTTCGATCAACGCACGCAGCATGTCGCGACCGGAGGCCCCGAGAATATTGGAAGCCACCGTACCCAATTTGATATTGGCGTCTTCCAACGTCTTGTGGATCCTGTTGATCACCGACGAGTGTTGATTGACCAACTGCGCCCGTTGGCGTGTCAGTTCACGCCATTCGCGCTGCGCACGCTCCGGAATGAAGCTTCCCTGCAACAGACCACATTGCAGCAATTGCGCCAGCCACTGGCTGTCTTTCACATCCGTCTTGCGTCCCGGGAGGTGCTTGACGTGATGGGCGTTGACCAGCAACACCGTACAGCGCCCCTCGAGAATGTTGTAGATGGGCTTCCAGAACACGCCCGTCGACTCCATGGCCACATGCGTGACCCCTTCCTCACTCAGCCAGTCGGCCAGCATTACCAGATCCCGCGTCATCGTACCGAAGGTGCGCACCTCCTGTTTGGTACGACCTCCTCCGATCAATCGGCGCACGCACGCCTGCACACTCTTGCTGTGCACGTCCAACCCGCTGACGCACTCGTAGATAGCTTCCATGATCGGCTCTCCTGTTTGAACTTGAGTCGTGCAATCAGGCCCGGTCGACGGAAGGCATCGGAAGAGCGAACAATCTGCTCTGCGTGCTCATCCTCTACAGGAAGGCAACAGTCTTGGGTTAGTGTCGATGCCTGGATCAGACTGTGGTGCGAACTCGTGGTATCACCGATTTGCGATCATGATCCATCGCCGGTTGCCTGCCGCGAATATAGCGGAACACTGAGTCATTTTCATTCTCCCGGGTGTGACGAAGGAACATGTAAGACTGTGGTTTTGAAACCCGTGTCGAATCTGAATAATCCAATCACCGCACCATGTTCATTCTCCCGGGTGTGACGAAGGAACATGAAAGACTACGGTTTTAGGCCAATGTTGAAGCCCTACCGAAGGCGACGGGCAAGTTGTGTCGAAACAGATAGCACCACATTTGCCTATCAACCCTGGTCTTACCATTTTCCAGATACATTGAGCGGAACAGGTTGCCATATTCGCTGCTCAGCATACTTTCGATACCGTTTCCCGGTGGCAGTGCGATTGCGTGGGCGAATTCATTATCAATCGAACCTTTCGATGAAATGCGTAATTGTCATCTGCACGGCATGTCTGTTTGTCAACAGCGGCATGCTGCTCTGCCAAAAGGCTGGCGATTCTCATATCACCTTCCAGCCGGCACTCAATGCCGTCTGGGTGGAAGTCTTGGTCTTGCCCGTTCCGGTTTTCCCGGCGGCCGGAGTAGGAGCCGACCTTCGTCTGTTCGAGATCAAGAAGCTGGATTCACCTCATGCACACAGCTCGATGGGGCTCCGGCTTTGGTATGGCGTTGGCACTGACGAATCCATACTTTCAGGTGAAAAGAAAACGCGTGTTTATACTGATATCGACC
>CAYXPO010000868.1:0-2209 GCA_964466925.1 uncultured Nitrospirales bacterium | reverse complement strand
TTCTTTGTCCTATTCGTCCTTTTATGTCCTTTCATCCCCGCTCGTTTCCCAGGTTCTTAGCGCCCCACCAGGATTTCCAGGATTATTCGCTTTAAGTGATTCTTTTGCGCTATAATTACAATAATGGTTGTGCGGAATCCCGTGTGGGTTCCCAAGTCTAACGAGAGGTATGAGGTTAACATGAAACACCGTTCACTCTGTCTGACAGTCTCCCTGCTTCTTCTCGGAATCTCCGCCCTGGCAAGCCCCACCGATGTGCCCCGAATCCTGTTGGTTGGCGACAGTTGGCCTGGATTCATCCAAATTTTCCGATGCTTTGACACCGTTATCCAGGAGTATCCTGATCTGATCGGCTATGGGCAGCGCGGCCATCAGACCACCCTCGTCGGCGTGCGCGCCAGTGAATTCAACACGCCCGAATTCATGGATGTTGTCATTGAAGAACTGAACAATTACCCCACCATAGACATCGTCCATCTCAGCCTCGGCGGCAATGATTTCGTCATGGATATTGACTGGACTCCCAGCATGCCTCCGGAGACCGTCCAGGCCTTTATAGACACCGTCAATGTGAATGTCGAGGCCGTCATAGACCAGATTTTGGCGGTCCGCCCCAATATCCGCGTCGCTTTGTGTGGTTACGACTTCGGCGACCATGAAATGGGCGGCGCCCCCCCCGCGCAGACGAACGCCATCTGGGTGCAATTTGAGCAGTCGCGCCTCGCCCTTGCCCAGCGCAAATCACGGGTCTTCTATGTCCACAATCTCGGCCTGATGCAATATCACTACGGCATTCCTCAGGCAAATCCCCCCATCGCTCCTTATACGGTCCCGTATCCCGGCGGTTACCCTGACTATGACCCCATGCCCGGCGGCGATCCCAACTATAACACCCCCCTTGAAGCCCTCATGGACGATGACCTCCATCTCACCCTGCCGGGGTATGATATCCTCGCCAAGCGGTGCATTGACGAGTTCTATCACACGTGGCTTACCTGGCCCGCCGTGCTCGAAATCCTTCCTCAAACGAAGAATGCCAAAGACCCCTTCGAGTCCTTTCGAGTAACCTTCTCCGAATCCGTCACCGGGGTTGATGTTTCGGATTTCGCCGCCGAGGGCCTGCCCGGGGCCTCCATTGAATCTGTGGACGGCACGGGTTCCACCTATACCGTCACCGTCAATCTCAATGGCGGTACAGGCCCCGCCACGCTCCGTGTCCTCGACGATGACACCATTATAGACAACGATTCGAATCCCTTGGGCGGACCCGGGGCGAATAACGGCGGCTTTACCTATAACGGCGCCCTTCGATACGCGGACCCCGCTCTGAACGGCGACGATGATTTCCAGGGCGCCATGTACTCCCTCGACCGGTCCTTCATGCCCGCCGCTTGGATGCTCGGCGGCCAGAGTTTCCTGCCCGAAAGCTGCGACGCCAACGGGGGCGGTGTCAGCGTCAGCCCCCCCGGAATCATCGGAAACAACATGCTGGACGATTGCGAACTCGGCTTGTTGCATGCCGTGCTCCACGATCCCTCCATTGATTTGAGCGCCACCGGCGGGCTTACCCATGCCCAGGTCATTGTGGCTTGGCAGCATAACATCGAACGCATGCGCTCCGACGTCGGCGGCGCCAACAGCCGCGTGTGCGTTTCCGTCCCGGGCATTGACACCATGCTCGCGGGATTCATGACCCTGGGCGACGCCGGGTCCACCGCCATACCCACCTTGCTCGTCGCGGCCGTGGGCGCCTTCATCGAATTTCCCGGCGCCACCGTCCCCATGGCCTCCAACTACATCTGTCTGGCCGACAAACTCGGACCCGACGGCGATGCCGACGGCGATGGGTTCACCAACCGCCAGGAATACGACTATTTCTTCCCGCAAGGCGGCAAAGACGCGTATATCGCCGCCGCCCTTGACCCCGGCACGGTTCCCGACATTACCGAAGGCGAAGGCGGCGTTGAAGGCGAGGGGGGGAGCGAAGGCGAAGGCGAAACCGAAGGCGAAGAACCCGACGGCCTCGATTTCTGCTATATCATGGACAAAATCTATACCGTCACCCAGTCCGCGGCCATGGCCCCGCTGATCGAACTGCTGGGCGATAACGCCGCGCTTCTGAACATGATCCGGTGCAGTGTCGCCGACCTCAATGGCCCCTTTGTTGACACCGATACCCCGCCGGATGGCGAACCCGACTTGCCCGGCC
>CAYXPO010000867.1:0-2224 GCA_964466925.1 uncultured Nitrospirales bacterium | reverse complement strand
CCTCCACACTTCCTTCACCTTCTACTTCGCCTTCCAACGGAGCCCCTTCACCTTCAACTTCTCCTTCCTCGGTGGAATACACAACGATTTTCGCGGGGTTGGTGGTCAGGGTGGTTGGGGCCTTCAGGCCGGTGTCTCCGTATATTTTGCACCGGTAGATTCCGGCTTGCGCCGTGGTGAGCGACTCGAAATGGAGTTCCGGCTTCGTGGCGCCCGAAATTGCCACCCCGCCCTTGTACCATTGATACGTGGGTTCGGCATCGCCCCCGGCCACCACCACGGACAAGGTATGCGCATCGCCCTTGTTAAACTCGCCGCCCACAGGTTGTTCCACAATGCGAAAGTCGGAATCGAGCAGCACTGTAAGCCAGCTTCCGGGGGAGACCCGGGTCCAGATTTCATCCATCACCCGCGCGGAATACCGGTAGCCGCCTTCCGACGTGGTGATATAGGGGTCCGTATACGACAGTGCGGGGGAAAGCGCTTGCACCACAATCGTTGACGTCTTGTATTTCTCCCATTGGACCTGCGCGGGATCCCGCCCCAAAGCTTGCGTACCGCCCACATAGCCCACGGTCCACGTAAAGGATTCGCTCGATAGCGCCGTCACGGAAGCCGGGGAATATTCCGTTATGCGCAGCGGCGGCGTGATGTGGCATGCGGTCAGCCAACGCTCGCGGTTGGCGCCCGCCGCAGTGTATTCCGCCCCGTTCAAGCGCCCGCCGGAGATGTTCCCGTCAATATCCCCCGCGGACCCCAGATAGTTCACCTGGGTGATTCCGGAAGGCCGGGTATTGGCGGCGCTCCCAAATTTGTAATAGCTATTGGGCGAGAACGTGATATCGCCCTGAATATCGGTGATGTGACTGGCCAGAGTGGTGCCCGTGAACATGACATAGAGGATGTTATTGACATATTGTTCCACAAAATCATCCGTAGTGCCGTTCCACGCCGTGAACCCCGTTTCGCCCAGGGTGAAATATCCCGCGAGAAGATCGGCGATAACCGCGCCCATGGCGGAATTGCGGGCGGTAATCAATGTGATGACGTTGCATGAATCCAACCCCCACCACTGGCACTGCAAAAAATTCACCACCATATCTCTATTTATCTGAGTCTTGTTTGCGGAAAACCCCTGTTGAATCCGCTGCACCGCCGTCGAGTTCAATTGATTGGTGCCATAATTGGTGCCATCAAGCGTATACGCGCCTCTCAGCACCGCTGAAAGCATGGCGAATTGATCATCATCCACGATGCCGTTCTTGTCATGATCCTGTTGAGAAAGGAAAATAACCTCCGACAAGGGAATGCCTTTGGACACGGCCATGGATTCCATGGTCTCATCCATGTACCGCAAAATCCCGTCAAAGTCAACATCCGTGCCCGCGCCTTGGGCTGGAGCAGCCATCGCGAACATCAAACCAAACAAACAAATACTTCGCAACACGTAACCCAAATTCATGGAGTCTCGCCTCTGTTTTCTCCATTGTGGCGCATTACAACACACAATCGCACTGACACATCGTGCGGAATTTTACCATATTACGCGCGCAAATGCATAAAAATTTGAGCGATTTTTGCGTCCACTATTTAGCATTTTTCATAGCAAAGGGCTGGCCAATACTACGTAAGGACCTGGACAGAATCCATCTTCCGTACCTTCGCCGGGACACCAATGGTATCCGCCGGAATTGAAAAATTGAATCAGCCGCAAAAGTTCGGAGAGGTTGATCTGCCAATCTTGGGGAAGGTAATCGCTGATGTGCGGCGCGCAGTTCGTATCGCCAAGACCGGGGGCATAGCCGTCTTCCGTACCGGATTCACAATGGTAGCCGCCGGAATTGAAGAACTGAATCACACGCAGAAGTTCGGAAAGGTTCACCAAACCGTCGCAGTTTTGGTCGGCAGTGTGGCATCCGGTCTCGCCTTCGATTTCTCCCTCTTCGCCCTCGCCTTCAATGACGGGCCCCAGCGAGACCACCACGTCCACGGCGGTATCACACGCCACGGATAGTCCGAATACGGGGTTCTGACGGATAATGCGGCCTTCAGACACAATCGTGCTGTTCTCCTGGGTAACAACGCCCAAAGTGAGATGAGCGGCGGCCAAGGCGGTTTCGGCTTCCGCTTGGGTAACGCCTGCCAGGCTCGGCACGGGTGCAATACAAGGTCCGCGCGACACGATGATGTCCACCATGCTGCCGTAAGGAACCGAAGCCGCCGC
>CAYXPO010000866.1:0-2224 GCA_964466925.1 uncultured Nitrospirales bacterium | reverse complement strand
ATATAGGCGACCGCCTCGGTGTGCAGGGGATGCAGCACATATAGCAGCGGCACGGCGGCACGGACACTCTGCGGCGCGCCCAGCCGCGTTAACAATGCGAACAGCAGCATGGCCGCGGCAAGATGCCACAGGAGATTGGTGATGTGAAACGGCAGGGGAGGAATGTCCATGGTGGACGCGGCTTGGGATGGTTTTGGGGACGCGCCCCCCGAAAGCAAATAATCCGCCATGAAACTCACGGACACCAACGGCCGGTAAAAATTACCGGCGCCCCGGCCAAAGGCGTGTTGATCCTCTTTGAACAACTGAAAAAACTTGGAAGGATTTTGAACATGCTGGTGTAACAACACCGAGGATGCGTCGTCCCATACCCATCCGCCGTCGAAGGTGTTGACATACGCTATGGTTCCGGCCAATGCCACCGCGGCCAGCGCCAGCGCCCGGAAGTGTGACTCACGCATCATGCACCGTTTGCCGTTTTGCCCTGCACGGTTATGGAAACGCGCCGCTGTCAGCTCTCACGCGGTCCCTTTACGACCCAAGTGTCATTCACGGGAATATAGAGAATTTCCACGGACTGTTGATCGCCGATGATCCGCACCAAACGCAACACCCCGTGAAATTCCTCGCCTTCGCGGACTTTATAACTCTCCGGTTTCGGCGCTCCGGGATCCGTCACCAGCAAAAACGCATATATCTGGTTGTCAATATTAAAGAAGCCCTTCACTTGCACGGTGGGGCGTTTCAGCATCAGATCAGCACGCTGTTCCAGCTTCACATACCGGTCGCTGCCGGGCTGAAGCGCCACATAGGCCTGGCAACACCCCTTGACCACCATCCACATGTTGCCGTCGCGCCCTTTCTTCACCAAATCCTCGATATCCCCCTTCAATTTTGTCAGCGCCTCGGGGCCGTTTTCCTGCGCGTTCAGGCTTCTCACGGCGCTCTTGAGTTTGTCCACCGCGGCGTCTTTTTCCAGCGGCTGTAACGGCGCCCCTCCGTCCACTTGCCGCTTCAATACGTCCAAAACCGGCTTCAACTCTTTGCCGTAAAGCTCCGCCGCCGTCGGCGGGGGCGGGGGCGCATTTTCCGCTTTCGGTTGGGGTTCCGGTTCTTTTGCGTTGCATCCCGTAAATGCGACAGCCGCTATCAGCGCAAAAATTAATACTTGACGCATGGTAAATCCTTTGTATTCGGTTACGTTGTGTGGCGGTAATTTTATAGCATAGCGAAAAGGTCTGGCACAAATCCCCCGGCAATCCCGTTTCCATGCTCCGCGTGCTGCTTACCGCGGCAGGCGTGCGATTACCACCGCCGGTTGTTGCGGCGCCGACGACAACGCATGCCGCCCATCCTGGGAGACCGCCACCAGCCCGGCGATGCCTGAGCCCAAATAGGTGAGTTGTGCGGGCGTGGAAGGGGAATCAAGAGGAAGGACCCAAAGCTGCGAGCGGCCCGCGCGATCCTCCGCGGCCGCCACCACATAACTCCCGGAGGGATGCCACGCGGCACTGTGCCCCGGCCCCAACTCCGCAAGAATTCGGCCGTCCCGGCTTTGCACCTGCCGCAAGACCGGTCCGGTGTCCCGGGTGTCACAAAGGACCAGCGACTGGCCATCCGGATGAAACGCGCCTTCCGAAATGGACAAATTCCCCTGGGCAATCGTTACGGCCTTTCCCAATGACGCGCGCTCCATCATCCAAAGGGATTTTTCCGTGCCATTGCTTTGGCACAGGCCCGCCAAGCGATTCCCATCCACGCTGTAAACGAGCGATTCCACAGGTCCCGGAATTTCGCGCCCCCATACCGCTTCGGAATCCTCTTGCAGTGAACGCTCCACCACACTCCACCCCTGGGTTTCCTTGCGCGCGAATGCCAAGGCGGCCCCATCCCCGCGCGGGCACAGCGCACCGGCGTCCACATCCACCACGGACACAAACGGGAGGATCGCGGGAGGCATCGAGGCGGGCATCACCGCATGTTCGGTTCCCAGGAAAAATCGCGGCGTATTGTCCGGCCCGGTCACCGCTCCCGCCACCCGTGAAGGAAGCAGCGTGGGGGAGAGGAACACCCTTCCTTCCCGGTGGCCGATATCCAGCCGGCATACGGCATGTTGGCCCGCCCGCGGCGTGCCGGGAATTCCCGTAAGGCCAATCAACGCTTCTTGCGAAGCCCCCGCCCAATGCAACGTGGATACGGAAAAATCCTGCAGGTTCAACCGGGC
>CAYXPO010000865.1:0-2228 GCA_964466925.1 uncultured Nitrospirales bacterium | reverse complement strand
TGAATCGTCCAGCGGGAAAACAGGATTCCCAAGACCAGAATCGAGAATCCCGCCAGGAACCATGCCATTTGAATGGGAAATGGAAAGGAGGGTTTGGGCATAATCCCGGTGTTTTCCCCCTTACCGTCCAATTTGGGCATACAGGGCACTTTTATCCCTTTTGCATCGGAAAGCACGATGTTCCCCAAATGAATGGACGGATTTTCGGCCACTGCGCCGGTCTGACGGGTGAACAACACCCGTGCCACTTCTCCGCTTTTCATGCATTGTTGATCAAAACTGATGACGATGGCCCGTATCTTGCCTGGGTTTATCTGTGAAAAGAGCACCTGTTTGTGCGCTGCTTTCGCCGCCCCGCCCGCCGTCACCGGCATGGTGGAACCCAAGGCCAACCGGGTGCTGTCAAATTCCAAATCAAATTGTGCCGCCGCCACGGGTTCATCCCCGCCTGTACTCAGGAAAATGGGCACTTCCAACAGGGGCGAATTCGTCGCGCTTTTGCTCTCCCCCACCGCCAGCGTGGCCGCGTGGCCGGAAATCATCCCGCCACTCATCAGCAGGCCCATGCCCAATGCAACCACCACATAATATCGGGTAAAGGGTGTCCGCGCCATACAATCGGTCCTCCTCGATGGGGAGAAGGCGGACGGTGTGCCCGCCTTCCGGTTCCCATCATGTTGAGCCGCGTTTCAATGCATCAAAAGTCCTCCGCATGCGCGGGACTTAAGATTCGGTCACTTCGCCTTCCATGGAAACTTCACCTTCAACACCCCCTTCACCTTCAGAGTGCGGTGGCTGGACTTCACCTTCCACAGCCAACTCGCCTTCCGGTTGCGGGGGAGGAGGCGGCTGCACTTCGCCCTCACGCACGGATTCACCTTCTTCCGGCGGTTGCGGCGGTTGAACTTCGCCCTCACGCACGGATTCACCTTCCGCCGGCGGTTGCGGCGGTTGAACTTCACCTTCCAAAAGCAGTTCACCTTCCGGCAGCGGTGGTGTCACTTCGCCTTCGGTGGTTGTTTCGCCTTCCGCGGAAGGTACGCAATTCACAGGGGCATGGGCGTAGTCGGGCACGCCATCTCCGTCCGCGTCCCGGTCCACCGCATTCGGAATGCCATCCCCGTCACAGTCGTCCTGCGAGGAGAATTCCGGATCCTTCCAATGCGGGGTGCCGTGGCCGTTGTCTTCGGCATAATCCGGGATGCCGTTGCCATTGGCGTCAATCACCCCATGCTCCCCCGGGGGCGGCAACAGGTTTTCGATGTCATCCGGAATGCCGTTGTTATTGGCGTCTTGCAGCGCGGGGAATCCAAGACTATCCAGCCATCCGGGGATCAAGGACTTGAGGAACGCAATTTCCAGATTGATTACAAATTGCGGCACGGAAGGCTGGCTCGCAATCAGGCATTGCATCAGGGGTTCAAGAAAATCCGGGATGCCGTTTCTGTCGACATCCTGACGGCGCGGATGCGCGAGGTCTTTATGCGGACTTCCGCCGGAAGTCATGCCTTTTGCGGCATTGGCGTCACCGGATTCCCCTTCGTTCAGGGCGGCCAGGCATGCGGTTATTTCCTCCACAATTGCCTCCAGCCCCAAACCACCGGGCACCCCCGGGATGTTTGTCAATTGCGCCAGAAGTTGATCCAGGAAATCCGGCACGCCATTGCCGTCGGCATCCGTCGTCTCGGCGCTTTGGTTGATCTGTTCCACCAAATCCAGCACATCCGCGGAGACGGTTATCGTGGAACTGCCCCACACCAATGTTCCGAGATTCAGAAGGTCTCCTTCCGACAACTCCGGAATGGGCAGCAAGCA
The DNA here is from genome assembly GCA_964466925.1 of uncultured Nitrospirales bacterium. Lineage (GTDB taxonomy): Bacteria > Hydrogenedentota > Hydrogenedentia > Hydrogenedentales > CAILVY01 > CAILVY01. The sequence continues at coordinate 413 of CAYXPO010000865.1, read as the reverse complement.
GGTCACCTCGCCGTTCACCGTGAATTCCAGCGAGGCCGAGGCCGTGTCGTTGTGGATCACGAAACTCCACGCCGTGCCCACCGGCAGCACCAGCCGGAATTGCCCGGTGACCGGGTCCACATCCACTTCGATTACCTGGCCATTGGCCGACGTGGCCCGAACATGCAAGCCGGCGGCGAGCACCGGGGCTTCCGCCTGCACCTGGCCCACAATCCGTTGCACCAGGCCTCCTACGCCCAGCGATGTGTTGATGATGTTTTGAACGTCAACAATGTTCACACCGTTCAGGCCATCCACATCCGCTTCCGCAGTGGCCTGAACCAGTTGCAGGGCTTGATTGACGCCCGATTGAATGTCCAGGATGTTGATCATCCCGTCAATATTGACGTCGCCCAGGGCGTCCACATTGGGCA
>CAYXPO010000864.1:1669-2229 GCA_964466925.1 uncultured Nitrospirales bacterium | reverse complement strand
AGAGTCCGTCGTAGCCGCCGAATGCATCGGCCTGCAAATAGCGCGGGTGCTCTCGGGTTCCGAAGAATCCCTCGGGGAACGCGGACGGCATGCGGCGCACCTCCGCAAACACCGGACTCACCGCCCCCGTTTGTGACCGTATGTTGATTGCACGGGCGCCCGTCTCTGTGGGCTTGGTGGCTCCGTGTGCGATAGAAGCGCACACAGAGATCGAAGAGAAAAATACGGAATAATCCCCGCAGGGGACTCAAAATTTCAACTCAGGGTCGCGCTTCGTTGCCCAGGGTTGCCGTTCCTTCCAGTCATTCCCGCGTAAGCGGGAATCCAGAATTCAAATTTCTTTCAAAATCTCTTTGCAATTTATGGAACGTGTATGTGGGATATGGTATTTTTGATTCGGTACCATAGTTCCAGAACCGATTACGTGGTGGTTTACACTTGAAGGGTATGCGCGATGAAATGTTCACGGCGCGATTTTGTTTTGGCTTCCGGCGGTGCGATGTTGAGCGCCTCGGTGATCGGGGCAAGCGAGCCATTGCCGGATCAGGAGGAACAGGCCC
>CAYXPO010000864.1:0-1659 GCA_964466925.1 uncultured Nitrospirales bacterium | reverse complement strand
TCTGCACGGCCTGGTGCAGGATATCTCCTTTGAAAACCTGCCCCTGCTCTATGCCCGCGTGGCCGGCCGCGGGCGGGGGGGCGGCGGGCGGGCGCCCGCGCCGCCATCGCCGCCGCCCGGAACGGGGCATCGGTTGTCTTCGTGCAGGACCGTTCGCGGCTGGGCGGCAATTCCAGCAGTGAAATCCGCATGCACGTGTGCGGCGCGAATCATAGCAAGGCGCTGGCCCGTTGGCGGGAGACGGGCCTGATCGAGGAATTAAAACTCACCGAGGCGGCCACCAATCCACAACGTTCGTTTCATATATGGGATTTGATTCTCTACGACAAAGTGGTCTCCGAAACCAATATCACCTTAATGCTGGATACGGCGATTATGGATGCGGAGGTAAAAGACGCGCTCATCACGAAAGCCGCCGCGATCAGCCCCTTGCTCGAAACCCGCTATGAAATCGAAGCGAAATTTTTCATTGATTGCACGGGGGATGGAAAGCTGGCGGCGGCGGCCGGGGCCAAATGCATGCGGGGCCGCGATGGGCGCGATGTGTTCGGGGAATCGCTGGCCCCGGAACGAAGCGACGCGAAAACCATGGGCAACAGCCTGATGTTCTTCGCGAAGCGCCATGATCAGCCCATGCCGTTCACGCCCCCGGCCTGGGCGCGGAAATTCACCCCGGACGATTTCAAGCACCGTTCGATTCATTCGTGGGAATACGGTTATTGGTGGATCGAGTGGGGGGGAGAACTGGACACTATCCGCGACAATCAGCACATCCGGCATGAGTTGATGCGTATCCTGCTCGGCGTTTGGGATTACATAAAAAACAGCGGCCAACATCCTGATTCCGTGAACTGGGCACTCGATTTCGTCGGCATGATCCCCGGCAAGCGGGAAAGCCGCCGCATCCTGGGCGAGCACGTCATGATCCAACCGGAACTGGAGCGTGCCGAGCCTTATCCGGACCGCGTGGCCTATGGAGGATGGCCCATGGATGATCACCCGCCCGGCGGCATGGACAGCAAGGACCTGAAACCCGCCACGCAAATCTATCTGAAGAATCCCTATTCCATTCCCATGCGCTCCTTGTACAGCGTCAACCGCCCCAACCTGCTTATGGCCGGGCGCAACATCAGCGCCTCGCATGTGGCCTTTTCTTCCACGCGGGTGATGGCCACCTGCGCCGCCATGGGGCAGGCGGCGGGCACGGCGGCGGCCCTTTGCGCACGAAATCAATGCCTGCCCAAGGATATTGTGGACGATGCCAAGAAAATGAAGGCGCTGCATCAAGTATTGCTTCGCGATGATCAAGCCCTTTTGGGTGTTCAAAACGAAGATGAGCAGGACCTCGCGCGGACGGCCCGAATTACCTGTTCGCATGAAACCCCGGAAGGCCGCGCGCAGCTGGTTATTGACGGTTGGAACCGCGATACAGGCGATGGCCGTACGCATCAATGGCAGGCGGAAATGAGCCGGGAAGAACCTTGGTTGCAGCTTGAATGGAATACCCCGCAGACCCTGCAAACCGTACAGATCACCTTCGATTCCGGTCTGCACCGGTGCCTCTTCCTCAGCGGCGAAGACAGAGCCTATTTTTCGCAAACCCGCGGCATCCAGCCGGAACTTGTGGCCGGCTACACCCTTGAAGTCCTCATCGGGGGC
>CAYXPO010000863.1:0-2230 GCA_964466925.1 uncultured Nitrospirales bacterium | reverse complement strand
CCCTGAACCGCCTGGAGGAATCGGCGCGGGGGAAGGTTATGCAGGCCGACCTGAAGGCGCTGGGAGTATCCGATTTTGGATCGCCGGAAGGCGGCGGGATGGAGGTGTTCTTTCAAAATCAGCCCATGACGGTGTCGCGCTGGCCCAACGAAGGCTTCGTGAAGATTGTGGACATTGTGGAAAAGGACGGCCATCAAATTCATGGCATTCCCGGGAGCAAGGTGGGGAAATTTGTGTATGAGGGGGACCGGCCCCAACGCTGGAAGGGCGAAAAAGAGGGCTGGCTGCATGGGTATTGGTTCTGGGACTGGTCGGATCAGCGGCAGCAAATCGAATCCATAGACACGGACCATTCCGTGCTTTCGGTGGTGCCGCCCTATCACGGGTATGGCTACCGTAAAGGGCAGTGGTACTATGCGTTCAATCTTTTGTGCGAACTGGACACTCCGGGGGAGTGGTACTTGGACCGTGAAACCGGCATCCTCTATTTTTGGCCGCCGTCCCCCATCCAACCCGGCGATGTGGTGGTTTCAGTTCTCCCCTCATTGCTGACGATGAAGGATGTTTCGCACGTTACGATTCAGGGGTTGACCCTCGAAGCGGCGCGCGGCACCGCCGCCGGCATTTCCGGCGGCGCGGAGGTCTGCCTGGGCGGATGCATCTTGCGGAACATCGGCGGCAGCGCCATCAGCGTGGCCGATGGCACGAAGCATCGGGTCGCGGGCTGCGCCATTTATAACATGGGCGGGGGCGGCATCAGCCTCTCCGGCGGCAATCCCGCCACGCTCACCCCCGCGGAACATGTTGCGGAAAACAATCATATTCATCACTACGGCCGCTGGCGCCGCATGTATCAGTCGGCGATTGCCCTGAACGGCGTGGGTAACCGCGCCGCAAACAATCTCATTCATGACGCACCCCACATCGCCATTGTATTCGGCGGCAATGATCATGTCATCGAGTTTAACGAGATTCATCATGTGTGCCAGGAATCAAACGATGCCGGGGCCATTTACGCCGGACGCAACTGGATCATGCGCGGCACGATCATCCGCCACAATTACCTGCACGAAATCACCGGCTTCGAGGGACGCGGCTGCGTGGGGGTGTACCTGGACGACATGTATTGCGGCACCACGATTTTCGGAAATGTGTTCTACAAGGTCACCATGGCGGCGTTTATCGGCGGCGGGCGCGACAACAGCATCGAAAACAACCTCTTTGTGGAGTGTTCCCCGGCTGTCCATGTGGATGCGCGGGCGCTCGGATGGGCGGGCTACCATGCCGATGAATGGGTCAAGGAAAGCGAAGAAAAGGGCACCCACCTGGGCATCGCCTTCACCCAGCCCCCCTATAGCGAACGCTACCCCAAGTTGCTTCAATTGATGAATGACGAGCCCAAGGCCCCCAAGGGCAACATAATCGCGCGCAACATCTGCATGGGCGGGCAATGGGATGATATTGAAGATCAAGCCCGCCCCCTGCTGACCCTTCAGGACAACCTGATCAACGAAGACCCGCATTTTGTGGATGCCGCCAAACTGGATTTCCGCCTAAAAGAAGATTCCCCCGCTTTCAACATCGGATTCAAGCCCATACCCATCGAAAAAATCGGCATATTCAAGGACAGGTTCACAGCAAGCGCGGATACGCCGGAGAATGTTCTGCGGCAGCCATATTCACAATCCAGATGAAAAATCCCCGAATTGGCTTTTTTTCACCCAAAACCACCGGGCACAGGGAACATTCCTGTACTGATATCTCCACCCCCCTGCGAATCCCTGCGGCTTTACGGCCACCGATTCAAGATCGAACTCGGCTTCAAAACGCCCTGCACGTCGTTGGCGCCGTCCTTTATCACTTCTGGATGCGCGGCATCCCCCCCATTACCCGAAAGGTCAAGGGCCAATACCTCCACCGGAAATCCGCCGAGTATCGCCACGCCGTCCACGGCCACTGCGGCGTCGAAAACCCGCTCTGCGGGTCCCTCCAAGTCCTCTTTCGCGAAGACCAAAGCCGCTGGACTTCCTTCCCTGTCATCCCCCGGCGGCCGTTTTCCGAAGCCATGCGCACCACGCCTCAACCCCTTCACCGGTCCGGCAGGAGACGTGCAGCAGGGGCACGTCCGGCTGAAGCCCCTGCACAAAGGCGCGGAACCGTTCCACGTCAAAATCCACGTGGGGCAGCAAATCAATCTTGTTGAGCACCACCAGATCGGCGCTGCGGAACA
>CAYXPO010000862.1:0-2233 GCA_964466925.1 uncultured Nitrospirales bacterium | reverse complement strand
ATCGAAGCCCTGCTTGCCGCCGCCACGGGCCAGAACCGCGATATTAATCTCACGCTGACCGCCTATGACGTTCCCGATACGCCCCATGAAGGAGAAAAGACCGGCGCGCCCCTTGCCCAATTCACCATCACGGCGGACAACTTTGACATCCTCCAGCAAGCCGAATTGCCGCTTGGCGGACTCATCGAGTTGCGCGCCGAGGGCAACGGAAGAGTCAGCTATCAACTGGTGCGCCGCTACAACGAACTGCTGCCAGAAACAACCCCCACGGAGAGCATGGACTTCGATATCGCGTACAGCGCCGATCATGTGCAAGTGGATGATATCGTGGATGTCACCGTGAAGGTGCGCTTCAACGGTCCGGAAATCCCCATGGAAGGGGAACTTGATGGGGAAACCTATGCCAAAGAGCCGGAACAAGCCTCCGGCATGCTGCTTCTCGATGTAGGCGTCCCCACCGGATTCACACCCCTAACCGCCTCCTTGAGCGCGTTAATGGAAGCGGGCCTCATCAAACGCTTCGAGGTCGCCGGGCGCAAGGTCATCCTTTACATCGAAAACATGAACACAGGACAGGAAATCACCCTGAAGTATCAACTTATCGCCCGGTTCCCCGTGCGCGCCCTCACGCCGGACAGTTATGCCTATTGCTACTACACGCCCGAGGTCCGCGACGAGGTCAAGGGGCACGAAATCACCATCGAGTTGCAAGGCAGCCATCCCGGCGTGCCCGGCATTCACTCCGCCGACAAGGACCAGAACTGGAGTGTCTCGATGAGTGAGCTTCTGCGGGGAATTCAGTTATACAATTCCAATGGGTACCATTGCCAGGCCGGGACGGAAGATGGATATGCGCCGGATCAGGGCAGCACCTCCTGCACGCCGCATGCCTCCGACTATGATCCGCAAGACTGGAGAATTTCGCTCCATGAATTGTTGCGGCTCATTCAGTTTTACAATTCCAGCGGCTACCGGCTCTGCGCGGGAACCGAAGACGGCTATTGCCCCAGCGCGAAATAATCGCTAAAAGGAACCGGACGCGCCGTGCACGGCACACGGCGGGCGCGGTTTTCGGGAAGAAGACGGGCGTGTATCGTGTGCGAAGCCGGCGTTACAGGGCGGTCATAATCAGCATGATAACCAGCCCGCATCCGGAAAGAAAAACCAGACAGCCAATGCCTGTTCCGAGAAAGACCTGCAATTCTTTCTTGTCTTCATCATCCACCTTACTCATGAATATCCCCTTGACGTTTCCCTAGCATGTGGTTCCCTTCGGCCTGCCTAAAAGTTTATTACACTGCCCAAATAGAATTCCACTTTTTTTGGGGGGTGCGGACATGCCGGTCATATTGCCCTTTGGCGCCTCGGGGTGCGCATTTTTACGGCGGAAGTTTGACATGCCCCCGGCGGTGCGCAATACTTGCTGCTCTACTGGATGGTTTCCAACAGGAATGCATGCACAGATGACGCCCATTTCCAAAAAAAAAGCCGTGGGGTTATGTTATGGCGGGATGGTGTGCATCGCGGTCGCCGCGAATCTCACCCCGTTGTTCCTGACAACGTTCAGCGAGGTGTTTCACCTGAGCGAAGAACAGTTGGGACGCATCGCCGCCGTGATTTTTTCGGGATTTGTAATCGGGATTCTGAGCACCGGGCCGCTGGCGGACCGGTTCGGCCCCAAGCCGTTCGTGTTGCTGGGAATCTCCTTTGTGGCCGCCGGACTGGCGGTGCTGGGGGCGGCGCTGACCTATGGAATGATATTGGCCGCGGGGTTGCTGATGGGGCTGGGAGCGGGCGTGCTCGACATGGTGTTAAGCCCGATCGTCAGCGTATTGCAGGCGGACCGCCGCGCCTCGGCCATGAATTGGCTGCATTCCTTCTATTGCATCGGGATGTTGATGACCGTGCTGGTGGGTACGCTCGCGCTGCGGCTTGCATGGTCATGGCGGCCGGTTTCGTTCGCCATCATTCTCCTGCCGGTTTTTCTTTTTGCAGGCTTTGCGCGGCTCCGCATTCCCTCTCTTGTGCATGAAAACGAAGAACGGGTGCCGGTCGCGGTATTGTTGCGCACGCCGTTTTTCATCGCCGCATTGCTGATGATTCTGCTGGCGGGCGCCGCCGAGAATGGCATGTCCCAGTGGCTGCCGGCGTATTCGGAACGGGTGTTGGGATTCGGAAAAGCCGCCGGGGGAATGGCCCTGGCGGGGTTTTCAATATGCATGGCACTCGGGAG